>JBDLVK010000046.1:0-7148 GCA_039804825.1 Bacteroidota bacterium | reverse complement strand
CAAGTTCAATTTTTTCTCAATTTCAATGCGTAGCACATAATAATCTGCCACTTCTGGATTGAAAATTATCGCGTCATTAATATGTTTTAGCGCTAATTTGTGTTTTTTCTTCGCTTCATACATTTGACTCAAATAGAAATGAGCATCTGCATTGTCTTCTTCCAATTCGATTGTTTTCAAGAAATCCTTTTCAGCCTTTTTCAATTGATTCAAACGACGTTCGAGCAAGGCTCTCAAGTAATAGCAATCCACCATATTCGGATCGATTGTTAACTGCAAGGAATAGTCTTCAATCGCACCTTCCAGGTCTTTGTTGTATTCTTTTGCCATCCCGCGATCAAAATATGCAATTGTATCTTTTGGATTCAATTCAATCACTTTTGTAAAATTCTCAATGGCTTGAACGTATTCCTTTGCGTACATATGATTAATAGCACGTTCGTTGTATTCAGCAGCCGTTTGAGCAAAAGTCGTTTCTGCTAGTAGCAGAAAAAAGAGCAATAAATGTTTCATAATTCAAGCAAATGATTTCAAAAATAAGCAGATTTAAAATAAACGGTCATTTTTTAAGTGCCAGTTTGTAAGAAAGTCCTGCGTTCAAAAAACCGTTCGGACTATTCTTAGAAATGCCATATCCATAAGAAACGTCGACTTGTAAGTTTGGTTTCATTTTAAAAACTAAGCCAGCGTCCGTTGCTAATTGACCGTGCGTTTGGTCATTGTAATTGGAGTAAAGTTCAAGAAAAAATGTCCACTTGTTTAGAAACGAATAATCATAAGAAGCTGAGCCAAATAAATACGTTCGAGGAGTTGAACCATCAGAATAGACACCTGCGTTCACAGTTAGTAAACCATTTTCCTTCAGATTCCATTCCATCGGAACAAAAAAAGACAATGAAAAGCGACTCAATTGGAAGCTGGAAGAAGCTGCGAAAGGAATGCCAACTGTCCCTAAAACAGCAGTTTTTGGTTGTATCCCTTGTGCTTTACAAAGGGTTGATTTCAATCCCAAAGAAAACGGTAAAAAGCCTTTCATTCGGGACAAAGTTTTCGATCCGTTGGTGTTTTTCAGGTAATCTTTATCGGATAAATAACTGCTTGATAATCGTACTTCAAGATTTTTGAAAAGACCATATCGAAGGTAAATTTCTCCATAGGCCAAATCTTCAATTGCATTGTTGATTGCTCTCGTATTCCATTCATAATTCCCTCCACATTCTAATTGCAGTTGGTACTTTTCAAGTGTATACGCTGATTGACCAATTCCAGGTCTATCGGTCTCAATTTCCTCCGAAGTTGTTTGTCCGAAACAAGCATTGAACGATGCAAAAAGAACAACTAAAATATTAGCAAGGGTGAATTGAACCATTGTTTTTATTTCAAAAATACTAATGAATATTCATTGAAACAACTCACATATTCAATCAACGAATAGATTTTGATGAACGGCATAACGCTTATTTTAAAAAGATTCTATTTTAGCTGCTTTTAAAACTGAAAAACTATGAAAGTAACTGTTGAAAAACCTTATACCCTTGCCGAACTTAAACCAAAATTGGAAGAGCGTTTTCCAGAATACAAAATCACGTTTAGAGGACCAAAAGTTCTTGTCATTGGACAAGGTAAAGTTGCTGGTGCTCAAATTATCGGTGAAAAGAAAAAATTTGTTCGTATCAATGAAGGATTCCCAACAATGGGAGGACAAATGTTATTCATTTTTTCTGTTTTGTTATTAGGTGTAATGATTCCATTCATTGTCTACTTAACATCTATGAAACCAAAACAAGTAAAAGTACGTGATGCTGTTGCTGACTATCTTCGTCAAGAATATGGCACAGGCGCGATTAATACGAATCCAGATTTGTTGGATGACAAACTATAAATTCATGATTTATGATTTGTGATTTATGATTCATGATTTGTGATTTATGATTCATGATTTGTGATTTAGAATAGAATAATTACGAATTACGAATTACGAATTACGAATTACGAATTACGAATTAAAAAATTACAAATTGCAAGAGGAGCCAGAAATGGTTCCTCTTTTTTGTTGCAAGAACTTTTTCGGTTTTGGTTTGTTTTATTATAAATTTCTATCTATGAAAAAAATGCTAATCATCTTTCTCGTAATCACTGGTTTATTTGTCATTATGCAATCATTCATTTACTATTCAAGCTCGTCTATTGAAAAACATGCTTATAAGGTTTTGAAAGAATATGACGAATTCGAGGTACGTCAATATGAAACAGCTTTGTTCTCGAGCGTTGTCCTATCCGATTCAACCTATGAGGAAAGCTCAAGCAAGGGGTTCCGTGTTTTAGCTGGTTACATTTTTGGTGGAAATGACACAGGCGAAAAAATTGCGATGACTTCACCAGTAGCAATGGAAATTGGTGACAGTACAAAAATGTCTTTTATGGTTCCTTCAGGATATACGGAGGAAAATTTACCAAAACCAAATAACGACAAAATCTTCTTTGAAAAGAAAGCAGGAAGTGTCATGGCAGCAATTCGCTTCGGTGGTTGGGCCAACGATGAGCGCATCGAAGAATACAAGCAGAAATTAATTGCACTGCTTAAGAAGGAAGGAATTGCACATTCAGACAAGTTCTTGTACTTAGGATATAATCCACCATATGCTGTAATAAATCGCAGAAATGAAGTGGTTGTTGAATTGATAGCATACTAGATAAAACCGGTTGTCAATTTCTATTTATCCGATAAAATTGATGCAAATTTCGTTATACCAATTCTAAGTTGTAATATTGGGTCTGTCAATGATTTACTTCTGTAATATATTTGTACCCCATCTTAATTTACTAACTTGAATCCTTCACAATGCTTGATTTTTCTGTCCTTCTTCCGCTTTTGCTTTTACTCATCGGAGCATTTTTACTTTATTATTTAGTGATTCGACCTGGACGATCTACCTCAAAATCTGCTCAACTAACAGAAAGAAAACAGATACAGCCTAAAGCTTCAAAAAAAGAAACGCAGTTAAAAGAAAAAAAGAAAGTAGATTCTAATTCACCTGAAGGAATGAGCATTCGCTTTCAGCGTTATTTGGAAAAAACAGTTCAATTCGAACAAGGTGTTGTTTTAAAACGATGGCCTGAAAATCCGACCAGTTATTTCCCCGATTTGCAGCTTTCCAGAGTGACTGAAGGGATAGAAACACACATCGCTATTGAATGTAAGTTTCGCACGGGATTGGAAAATGGATTTGTTTCTTTCGCTTACGATGACCAATTAAAGCGTTACAAACAGTTTGAAGAACAATCGAAAATTCCAATTATCGTTGTGTTAGGATTAGGAGGAACACCGGAAGCACCAAACAATGTATTTGAAATACCATTAGCAGCTCTGCATCAACCTTATGTAGGAAAACAACTTTTAGAAGAATTCGAGATGGAAAATAATTCGTTTTCTTTTTGAGAATTACTTGAAAAAAGAAAAGGAAGCATTTCTGCTTCCTTTTCAAAGTGAGTTGTGGAGTCGGAGGGGTTCGAACCTATTCAATTTTACTAATTCTTACAACTATTAAAAAACCTATAAAAAGCCTTATAAATCAATGCTTAACGAAGTGTTTATTGAATATTTGAATTGAAATAGATTGAATGTAATTGAAATAAATTGTAAGTTTGTGGACTAAATGTGGACTAACTATTTTCAACATGGCGACTATCAATTTTCTAATTCAATCAACCAAAGGAGACCTTGTTCCGATTTATATTCGGTTTCGAAATGGGAGGCAATATGATTTAAAAGCCAAAACCAAAATATTCATTGATCCAATGGAATGGAGTGCAAAAAAACAAGCACCATTAAAACCTCAAAAAAGTGATGAATTAGTTTCTGTGGTTCAACAGATGAACCAGTTAAGAACTAATCTCATGGATCATTTTCATCATTCAACAAAGCAAGGTCTAAATATTGACAGTGATTGGTTAAAACGTTTCATTGAGAAAGGCACAACAAATCCTAATGACTTACCAATTGATTTGATTGGATACTTTGATTACTATCTAAGAGTTAAGGTTAAAGAAATCAAAAAAACAACTCACAAAAAAGTAACAACCTTCAAAAGGTTCTTAGGTGTATTTGAAAGTTGGGCTGGTAAGCATTATTTACTCACTGAAATTAATTATGATTTTCGCAGTCGACTGGAAGAATACGGGTCTGAGATGAAATATGCCACAAGATATATTTCCGATGTTTTAAATTATGTCAAAGTAATAGCAAGGCATGCTGGGCGTAATGGTATTGAGGTGAATCGACAATTCGAGGATTTCAAAATAGAGAGAGTAAAGAATAATTATATTACCCTAAGTCCAATCGAATTGGATAAAATTGAAAGTGCAGAATTATCGACTGACTACCTTGATAATGCTCGAGATTGGCTTTTAATCAGTTACGAAACGGCACAAAGAATTTCAGACGTGCTAAGATTTAGAAAAGATATGATACTAGAACATCATCATGAAGATGGAGAAACACTAGTTATTCTGCTATTTACACAAAGGAAAACAAATTCCCAAATTGCGTTGAAATTAGAAAAAAGGGTTATTCGAATTTTAGAAAAAAGAAACAACGAATTTCCTAGACCAATAAGTGACGTAAAATATAATAAGTACATAAAGAAAGTTTGTCAAATGGCTGGTATAACTGAATTAGTTGAAGGTTCTAAAATGGTTAAAGATCCAATTACTAACATTAAAAGAAAAGTGAACGGTACATATCCAAAATACGAATTGGTAACATCCCATATAGGTAGAAGATCATTTGTGTCAAACAATAAATATTTAATGCCAGACAGAATAATTAGATCTTATACGGGGCATACTACTGATAGTTTGCTTAATGAATACAATCATAAACACAGTATTCAATCAGCAATTGATGTTTATGAATACTTAAAGAAAAGAAAATGAGAACATTTAACGAATGGAATGAAGGAATTGTGACGTTAAATTGTACCTACTATTCCAAAAATATAAACGAACAGATTGAAATAGTTACTTTGACTGATTTCGATTCTCAAGATCAACTTAGAATAAAAGAGGCTCAAAAAGAGTACTTCCATCAGATAGTTCACGATGAAACTAATCGTCTAATTGATGCTTTCATTGTGGATTACAATCGTTCTGAATTTAAAGTTGAATTATTGAACAAAGAAGTAAAACAACTCTTCGATATTCTGTTTGCTAAAATTCCACGTGCAATTTACCTAGAACTAAAACATTGGGATACTTTAATTAAAAGCGATGAATTGTTGCAATTTCGAAAATTTCATAGGCTTATTAAGATTAGAGGTAAAGAATATGATTATTCAAAGCAGAACAGCCCGTTCTCACCTTTTTTTACTATTATGAACAATCATGAGGTGAGGTATGAATCTTTTTATAGATACTATAAGTTTTTGGAAAAAGTAGTTGTTGATGCTGATACCTTTTACAATCCTTTTCATTGGAATGAGAATTGTTTTAGGCTATTCAAATTCTTGGATAATCATGTTACTTCAAAAACAAAAAAGTCGAAATACGGACTGATTTATCATTTTTTAAAGGCGTATTCTGGCTATACTAAAATTAAAGGCATATACTTTTTTGACTTTTCACATTCTGAATATATTGAGTATATAACGGAGAATTATTACAAAGGATTTTCCAAACCAACTGCTCCTAAAATGAATAAGCCAGATAATTTTGACGAAGTACTTCCAAAGTTAATTGAACTTGAAAAGTTATTTTTAGAAAGTCAAAAAACAACAAACTAAATTCCACTAAATCACCCCCGTTATTTCCCCGTTATTTCCCCGTCGATTTTGAATTAAACGCAAATTCATACGCTTAATTTTACCAAAAATAATTAAGCACATGAACAGCACAACAATCTTACACAACCTTTCTCCAGAGGAAATAGCGAAGCAATTTCAGCGGTTGGAAGAACTTATAATAAAGATTGCCTCAACAATAGGCAAGAAACAAATTGTTGAATTTGTTACCAGAGAAGAAGTAGCAGATATTCTGAAATGCGATCTATCAACCGTTCACAATTGGTCAAAAAAAGGCTATTTGAAAAAGTACGCCATGGGTGATGGCAAAACTCTTTATAGACTGCAAGAGGTACTTGATGCTCCTAAACATATTCCTTCATTTAATAAGCGTAAATGATGAAGATTCCATTGCGTTTTTGCTCATTGGTTCTAAAGGAGAATCTGGAAAATACAGCCTCTGTATTTATAGCACTTAAATTTCTATTTGTAGAAGGTAATTTCTTTATGGACGACAAACTGCTTGGCAAAGTAGGAAAAATGTGTTCGATTAAGAGTGGAAAAACCATTCAAAAGCATTTCGATAATCTTGTCGAATTAAATTGGATTTGGATAAACCAATACAATAAATTGGTCAATCTGAAGTCATTTTCAAATATTCTCGACCAGTATGATATTGATGATTACTTCTACTTCATGTTGTCCGAAAAGCAACTGAAAAAATTTAGAGGTTTTCTTGGTGCTACTCTATTTACATATTGCAGTTACAAATTTTGGAGAGCCATTGTATTAAGCAATCAAAGCAACGCAAAAATAGCAAATGTACCATATTCGATATTTAAGAGGAGGGGTCGACGTGTGATTATAAGTGATGTCACCAATAAATTGATCTCTCCTCTTTATTACTCAAAATTGCAAACTCCAGTAGCGTTGATTTTGGTATCAAAATGCTTTCAACTTAGTAAGTCCAAGGTTAATCGTTTGAAATTAGAGGCTATTAAATGTAAGTTTTTAATTGCCAAAGGTGGTTTCAAGAAAATCGACATTCCCTTTCTTGAACTGAAGTTTGCAAAAGCAGAAAAGGTAATAGATTATGCTCTCCAATTCAACAAGGAAGTGTACCAAAGGGAAATTGATTTGATCAGAAGCGAGTTGTTCATGTACAAGACAAGAAACTGGAAAAAATCGAAACTATAATAGTAAGTGATATATATAGAAGAAAAATAAACAATTAATATTTCTATTATTTATTGGAGAAAACGCCCATACTGACCACCCTAAAACGGAGTATACTGACCAGTCATTTTCATTTGCCTAAAAGAACGATTTAAGAGGTTATCTTATTTTCCAAAAATATTACTTTTTTTCGAT
>JBDLVK010000045.1:0-24595 GCA_039804825.1 Bacteroidota bacterium | reverse complement strand
GCTTTTTTCTTAATTCCTTTCTCAGGGAAAGTTACGTCAACTTTTACACGTACAGAGTCTCCGTGCATCTCAAGCGGATTTGGAGTAACTTTGTAATCTAAATCTTTCAATAGGTCACAACTAGTTACTAAAGAACCAGCTACAGCAAGAAACGCTAAACCTTTGATGCTTTGTTTTTTCATATACTTCATTTAAATTCTTACCAAATTTCACGACAATATTAGTCAAATATTTTGTGTTAAAAAACAAATTGTTGATTAATTGTCAAATAAATAACGTCAATTGTTGTTGCTCGACTTTCGTGTTGTCTAAACAGTCTTCTAATAAGGTCTTGATTGATTTTTTTGAAAGAGGATCGATAAGATTTTCGGATAAATCTTTTAGCGGTAACAGAACGAATTTTCGATCAGTAAATTTTGGATGTGGAATTATCAGATTTTCTGTTATTAAAATCAAATCGTCACATAAAATGATATCAATATCGATTGGTCGAGAATGATATTGACCATCATTGTAGCGAATTCTTCCTGCTTTCTGTTCGATGAGATGAATTTCCCCTAAAAAATCATCCGGTTTTAATATGCTTTTCACGAGCAGGCAAGCATTTAAAAAAAGGTTTTCTGTTTCAAAACCGATTGCTTCAGTTTCATAAATTGATGAAGCTTTTTCAATGGTTGAAAATTGAGAGATTTCAGTAACTGCGAATTGTAAATATTCTAAACGGTCACCTAGATTACTTCCGATACTCAGGTAATAATTCATTTCCACTTAAATGTATTCACCATTTGAAGTAAATCAACTTTTAAATAATCAAGAGTTGGCTTCAAAGAGTCATAATTTGGGGTTGAATTAAAATAAACAACTCCACTAACAAAACGAGAAGTAGAATCCGTCAAATAAAATTGAAAAGGAGATGCAACATCTCCTTGTAATTCGAAAAACGTTCCGTAAACTTTGTTTTCTGGGTGCAAAATAGCAAGGTCTTCAATCGCCGTAGCTTTTAATTTATGTTCATCAACTTTGTCATTCGCAAAATTGACATATGCCGATAACGGTTCTTTCATATCAATATAAGAAAAGTGAATAACACCATTTAGCTGTCCTAATTCAATATCTCTGTGACACATGACATTTCCATTCGAATCAACAACTTCTTTGATTTTGAAAACACTTGCTGCGTCAAAATTATATCCGCATTCGCTTTTGTATTTGGTGTAAGTGTGTTCAGGTAAATCCAAACGCAAGTATGTTGGTGGTTTAGGAATCAATATTTCTGAATCACTGCAAGATGAAATGAAAATTAGTAATAAAATGAAAAGTGAAAATTGCTTCATGATTAGATATCTTTAAGTACTGTTTTTACCATTTTTACTCTGCGTTTATCTGAGGATTCAACGATAAATTTAATATTATCAAATAAAATGTATTCATTGTTTTTAAGGATTCTTCCTGCTTGTTCAACGATAAATCCTCCAATCGTTTCAGAATCACCTTTGTTCGATTCAAATTCCTTGCCGTCAATGTTCAAGATTTTGTACATGTCAACTAGAGTCGTTTTTCCTTCGAATAAGTAGGTTGTATCATCTATTTTGGTGTAAACGATTTCCTCACTATCGAATTCATCTGTGATGTCGCCAACGATTTCTTCCAGAATATCTTCCAAAGTAATCAAGCCAGAAGCTCCGCCGTATTCATCCACAATGATCGCCATGTGCATCTTTTTTTCTTGGAATTCCTTAAGTAAATCGTCAATTTTCTTGTTTTCAGGAGTAAAAAGCGGCTTGCGGATCAGTTTGATCCATTCAAAATGTTCTTCCTTTGAAAGATGTGGTAGTAAATCCTTGATGTATAAAATTCCAATTACATTATCTAATTCCGTTTGGTAAACAGGCATACGCGAATAACCAGCAGATAATATAATTTCCAATACTTGATGAAAATTCAATTCAGCCGACATAACAGTCATTTCCAAACGGGATTTCATGATTTGACGCGCATCTGTGTTTCCAAATTTTACAATTCCCTCTAAAATCTTATGTTCTTCATCCGATGTTGAATCTTCTTTTGTCAAGGCCAAGGCTTGTTCAAGTTCGTCGCTGGTTATTTTGATCCCTCTTTTTTTTGCTTTCTTTTGAATGAAATTTGTTCCATTTACTAATAAAGATTTTAACCAAGAAAGCGGTGGAATATTTTTTATCGTATTAATTGGAAAAGCCATTGTTCGGGCGATGCGCAACGAATTTTTTGTGGAGTAGATCTTTGGAATTACTTCACCTAAAAGTAAAAGGGTAAAGGTAATGCCGATAATTTCAACGAGAAATAAAAGTGTGTCAGTTCCATTAGTCGGACCGAAATAATGATTTAAGATTGAACTCGAAAGAATGACAATACCAACATTGACGAAATTATTGGTAATTAACAGAGTAGCGAGTAATTCTTTTGGGTTCTCCAATAGTCTCAATACCAATTCTGAAGATTTACTTTCATCGTTTTTTAATTGCTCTTTTTCTTTTGGGCCCAAAGAAAAGAATGCAGCTTCAGAACCAGAAGTAAAAGCTGAAAGAATAAGTAAAATAAGTAAGGTTATGTAGCTCAAAACTGGAACTGTAAGCTCAGTTTTAATTTGGACCACTGAAGTGAGCGGTAAAATAAAAGAAGGGAAAATACTTGCAATCATTCCTTAGAACGGTAAATCACTTTCGTCTTCATTCAATAATTGGTCAATTTTTGAAGGTGGTGTAGGAGTTCCGGTTTGTGAATAGGGTGCTTGCGTTTCATTTGTTCGTTCAGAACCTTCTGGTCGAGATAAGATTGTCATTTCATCAGCTAAAACTTCTGTTGTATAACGGGTGTTTCCTTCTTTATCTTGCCAAGAACGTTTTTTTAGTTTTCCTTCGATGTAAACTTTGTATCCTTTTTTAAGGTATTTCTCGGTTACCTCGGCAAGTCCACGCCAAACAACAATGTCATGCCAATCCGTATTTTCTTTGCGTTCACCAGTTGCACGATCCGTGTAAACTTCGGATGTTGCAATTGAAAAATTAGCTACAACAGCACCGTTTTCAAGGTGACGAACTTCAGGATCTTTACCTAAATTTCCTATTAGAATAACTTTGTTGACACTTCCAGCCATGTTTGATTGTTTTGAAACAAATATAAGAGTAATTCAGCGGTTATAAAATTTTTTAAACACCTTAAAGTGATTCAAGGTAACGATCGATAACGCGCGGAATTGGAAAATCAATAAAATCTTCTTTTGTAATTTCTGTGAGCTCATTTTTGTTTATAAGCTTACTTGAGGGGAAATGATAAAACAAAGTATGAATGCGTTGATGTGATAAGATATGTGTTATTTCCTCGGAAATCTTTAATGGCTGAACATCTGTGTAAGGATCAAAGTTGATTAATGCACTTTTTTCGGATGTTTCAATTAAAGGAAATTCATACATGTTTTGCCAAATATCCTTTTCTTTTCGTTGCTGGATGTAAACGAATTGTTCATCCTCGAAAATTAAGTAATGGAAAAAGCGGTCACGAACTTTTGTTTTTTTACTTTTTACTGGACGAATGTTTATTGTCCCATTGTTAAATGAACTGCACATGCCAATCAATGGACAAACTTCACATGATGGGTTTGATGGCGTGCATTGCAGAGCTCCAAATTCCATAATTGCCTGGTTGTGCGTGTCGGGTTCTAAGATAGAAATTAATTCTTGGGCTAATTCTGCAAATTGACGTTTTCCCAGAGTTGAGTCGATTGGCGTTTCTAAATCAAAAACGCGACTTAGCACACGATAAACATTTCCATCAACAACCGCCACTGGTTCTTTGTAGGCGAAAGAAGCGATTGCAGCGGCGGTGTAATCACCAACTCCTTTCAGTTGTTTTAACTCTTTGTAGGATGTTGGGAATTCAGCGTTTAATTCATTCACGATAAATTTTGCCGTTGCATGTAAATTCCGAGCCCGACTATAATATCCGAGTCCTTGCCACAGGTTTAATACTTCTTGTTCTTCAGCTGCTGCTAAATCACGAACGGTTGGGTATTTTTCAAGAAATTTTAAATAATAGGCTGTTCCTTGATCAACACGTGTTTGTTGCAAGATTATTTCGGATAGCCAAATTGAATAGGGGTTTTTTGTTGAACGCCACGGCAGCGCTCGTTTATTTTGTCTATACCAATCCTTGATTAATAGGTGAAAATCAGCCATTGAGGGAAAATTTTATTTTTTTTTTTCAGAAAGCAAAAATATAATCTTTTAGTGAACTACTTTTGCACCTTGAAAATCACAAAGTTGAATAATAAAAACAAATAAAATGACAAAAGCAGACATCGTAGCTGACATCGCAGAAGAAACAGGGTTGGAGAGAGTTGAGGCTCTAAAAGCAGTAGAGGCGTTCATGACATCAATAAAATCTTCATTGGCAAACGGAAATAACGTTTATTTAAGAGGATTTGGAAGCTTCGTTGTTAAAGAAAGAGCTGAGAAAACAGGTCGCAACATTTCTAAAAACACTACTATTATTATTCCTGCTCACAACATTCCATCGTTCAAACCAGCGAAAACGTTTGTTGATGAGGTGAAAAACAAAGTAAGCGTAAAATAATTACTACTTTTCAAGGAATTGTAAATAATTCATTTGAAATTATTATCTTCGCACTCCTGTTTTACGACGGGAGTGTTTTTTTTCCATTGAAAAGAGGCGCAATTACATAGAAATTAACAACTTAAAATAAATTATTATGCCAAGCGGTAAAAAAAGAAAAAGACATAAAATGGCGACGCACAAGCGTAAAAAAAGACTAAGAAAAAATCGTCATAAGAAAAAGAAGTAACATTTTGTTACATAACATTATAAACTTAGTAGGTTTTGGCTTGCTAAGTTTTTTCTGTTTTTTAACTTTTAAATAAGGCTTTCGTGAGTTTAGAACTAGTAGTCGATGTCCGTCAAGGTGGCATCTGGCTTGCTTTGTTACGTGATGGGAAGCTTATTGAGTTGCATCAGGAGCATGGAAGTACGGACTTTGCAGTAGGAGATATCTACTTAGGTAAAGTGCGTAAAGTTGTTCCTAGTTTGAATGCAGCGTTTGTTGATGTTGGATATGAAAAAGATGCATTTTTGCATTATTTGGATCTAGGGCCTCAATTTAATTCGCTTAATAAGTTTACAAAAAACACGTTACACGGCAAGCAAAACGTAGCCGATCTTCTTTATTTTAAAGGCGAAAAAGATATTCCAAAAGATGGTAAGATTGATGAAATAATTTCATCATCTCAGCCCATTTTAGTGCAGGTTGCCAAAGAACCAATTTCAAGTAAAGGTCCTCGTTTGTGTGCAGAAATCACATTAGCAGGACGCTATCTTGTGTTGGTTCCATTCTCAGATAAAATTTCTATTTCCCAGAAAATCAAGGAACAAGAAGAACGAGATCGCCTAAAAGAATTGATGGAATCAATCAAACCGAAGAATTTTGGTGTGATTATCCGAACAGTTGCCGAGAATAAAAAGATCGAACAACTTGATCAAGACCTTAAGAATTTACTTGACAAGTGGAAAACGATGTATTCCAATCTAGTTACCGCAACACCACCTCGTCGTGTGTTGGGAGAGATTGATAAAACATCGTCTATTTTGCGTGATTTGTTGAACGCGGATTTTTCAAATATCCACGTGAATGATGAAACGCTTTTCGCTGAAATGAAAGAATTTATTGCTGGAATTGCTCCAGGACGCGAAAAAATATTGAAATTGTACGATAGCAAAATCAGTATTTTCGAACGCTTTGGTATCAGCAAACAAATTAAAACATTATTCGGTAAGAAAGTTCCTCTACCTAGTGGAGGTTATTTGATTATTGAACACACCGAAGCTATGCATGTAATCGATGTGAATAGCGGTAACCGTAAAGGTGCTGATGGACAAGAAAGTAATGCATTAGCAACAAATATTGAAGCGGCAGAAGAAATTGCACGCGTGCTTCAATTGCGTGACATGGGTGGAATTGTTTGTATCGATTTTATCGATATGCACGACAGAGAAAACAACAAGGCCTTGTATGAAAAGATCAAGGAAGTGATGCAATCTGATCGTGCGAAACACAATATCTTGCCTCCGTCTAAGTTTGGTGTTGTTGAAATTACACGTCAACGTGTGCGTCCAGAAACGGACATTAACACATCTGAAACGTGTCCAACTTGTAACGGAACAGGAGAAGTTCAAGCAAGTATTTTGTATGCAGAAGAAATCGAATCAAACCTGAACTATTTGTTGTTTGATCGAAAAGAAGCACACGTGAGCCTGCATGTTCATCCATATTTGGAAGCTTATTTCAAAAAAGGTCTTATCTCAAGACAATGGAAATGGTTCTTCAAATACAAAAAATGGATTCCAGTTCAAGGTGTCACAGAACACAATCTATTGCAATACAAATTTGTAAATAAGAATAACGAGGAAATTGCACTCTGACATGAAGTCGGAGTGCAAATACTCTTTTTTAGAGGCCAAAGCGAAAGTTGAAGCGCTTTGTGCTTATCAAGAACGTTGTCAGTTCGAAATCAATAACAAACTTATTTCGTGGGGATTTGGTGAAGAGGAGCGTGCTCAGCTGATTGCCGATTTAATTACCAATCGTTTTTTAGATGAAGAACGCTTTGCTTCTGCGTATGTTTCGGGTAAATTCCGAATTAAGCGTTGGGGACGAATAAAAATCAAAAGTCACTTAGTACAAAAGCACATTTCATCCTATTCCATTCAAAAAGCACTCAAAGAAATTGACTTAGACGACTATTGGGATGCCTTGATACATTTAGCGGAACGAAAATTTAGTGATTTGGATCGTGAAAAAGATCACTGGCAAAAACGAGCTAAACTGACACGGTTCCTGCAAAGCAAAGGCTATGAAGGAGATTTAATTCAAGATGCTGTGAACCAAGTAATGGCTACAGAACACTAATTTTCTTTGTAACAATTAAAGCTTCACCTAAATAATTGGTATACTCAATAGTTGCATAGTAAAGACCATTGGCAGAAGGAGATTCCATCACTACGAAACTATTCAAACCACTTTCTCCGGAATTCACCTTTCGACCAAATCCGTCATAGATTTCAATTTTAAAATCACTTATTTCATCATTTTCGGAGCGAATCGTGAAAGTGCTTTCTTCATTGGTTGGATTGGGATAAACAGAAAAGTCTTCGTTGGTTGCAGCTAAAAATGTCTCCTTGTTGAAGTTAAACAGAAACAAACCATATTGTCGATCTGAGACAATGATATTTCCCGAAGAATAATTGGAATAAACGCCCCAAGCTCCATTCATTTTAAATGGTGAATCGTCTGGATAAGTATCGTAATGGGCAATTTCTTTAGGGTTCGATCGAATGTCAAAAATGCGCAATCCTTCATTGTAATAGGCGATAAAAGCAAATTCGTCTGTACACATGATGTTGTGTGAGATACTTCCATTTTCACTGTTGACACCAAACAATTGATTCACTTGGACTGTGTAATTAGACGAAACGGAACATTTTTTTACGCGTTTACCACTTGTTTCGTCAGCAAAAATGTATGTTTTTCCATTAGGACTCAACCAACCTTGGTGATTGTATCCTTGATCTTGATAAAATGTTAAATTGCTTTTGTAAATAGGAGCAACTGGATTTGTAAAATCATAAACCCGTAAACCATATTCACCACAATTTAAAAAAGCAATATTGTCACGAACATAAGTATCGTGCACAACTGGAATGTCATCAGGACCTTCCCAAAGTAAGGTTGGATTCAATGGATCCACCAAACTAAATACGCGTAAAGGAATAATGCTCGTTGGAATTCCGCCAATAATTGGAGTAACTAAACAAGCGTACAAAAGGGCATTTGCAGTATCGATGAAAATGTTGTGTGTTTTTCCAAACAAGTTATTTTGAAGGTCAGCAACTTTTACAACTGAATCTGGTAAATACGATAAATCAATGATTTGTAAACTACTAGTTCCTTCATCGCATACGGAGTAAGCATAATTTCCATAGGTTTTAAATTCACGATGAATTACTTGGGCAGAATTATATTTCCCTTCTATAAATCCAATTTGATTTAGCTTGTTGTCTTTAACATGAAAAAAATGCGTTCCTTCTGTTGATCCAATGATTGCATATTCCTCATTGTTTCTTTCAAACCCCCAACAACCACTGTATCGCACTTTACTCGAATTTGTCGCCAACGTGTCTTCGTGCCAATTGTCTAAATAGGTCACATTCTTTTGCGATTGAGAAAAAAGCACACAAGGTAAAAACGAGAAAATAATCAGTAAGCGAAACATATGTGCAAATATCTTCGCTAAAGATAAAAACTATCGAGGGAATTAGAGAATTTTAACTTTTGATTGGTGAATATTAATTATTTTAGCGCTAAAATTCCCAAGTTAAGTGTCAGATTCAGTAATTATTATTCCAACGTATAATGAAATTGAGAATGTTGAGAGCATGACTAGAACAGTTATGGCTTTCGAGAAAGACTTTCACATTTTGTAT
This sequence comes from Bacteroidota bacterium, assembly GCA_039804825.1. GTDB lineage: Bacteria > Bacteroidota > Bacteroidia > Flavobacteriales_D > Crocinitomicaceae > M0103. The sequence goes on along the minus strand of JBDLVK010000045.1, from coordinate 16,066 downwards.
GTTGATGATAATTCTCCTGACGGAACAGCTGACAAAGTACTTGAACTCCAAGCAGAATTTCCAGGCAGAATTCACTTAGAAAAGCGTGCTGGGAAATTAGGTTTGGGAACAGCTTATATTCACGGTTTCAAATGGTCAATTGCCAGAGATTACGAATATATTTTCGAAATGGACTGTGATTTTTCGCACAACCCGAAAGACTTAATTCGTTTGTACGATGCTTGTGTGGCAGGAGCAGATTTAAGTATTGGTTCGCGATATTGCAAAGGTGGAAAAGTTTCAAACTGGCCATTAAAACGCGTTCTCATGTCCTATTTTGCCAGTGTATATGTTCGCATGATTTTGTTTATCGGAATCAAAGATACAACGGCTGGATTCAAATGTTATCGCAAAAAAGTGCTTCAAACTATTCAGTTGGATGCTGTGACCTTTAAAGGATATGCGTTCCAAATTTGTATGAAATATGCCGCTGTTCGTCACGGTTTTAAAATAAAAGAAGTTCCAATTACGTTTGTGGATCGCCTGTATGGAGTTTCAAAAATGAGTTCTGGAATTTTTAAAGAAGCCTTTTTCGGGGTTTGGAAAATGAGAAAAATGAAATTATGAGTTCTTCAGTTATTCTGCGTTCAGCGACAATTATCAATGAAGGCAAACAACAAATTGCAGATGTGTATATTAAGGATGGAATTATCCAAAAAATAGGTCCAAATCTTTCAGCAGTTGAAAACACAAAAGAGTATAATTTAGAAGGAAAATACTTGCTTCCGGGATGCATTGATGACCAAGTTCATTTTCGCGAGCCAGGATTAACCCACAAGGCAAACATTGGAACAGAATCACGCGCAGCTGTTGCAGGTGGAATTACCTCTTTCATGGAGATGCCAAACACAGTTCCGAATGCATTAACGCAAGAACTTTTGCAAGATAAATATGATATTGCATCGAAGTCATCTATCGCCAATTATTCATTTTTTATGGGCGCATCCAATGACAATTTGGATGAAGTTTTGAAAACAGATGGAAAGAATGTGTGCGGAGTGAAAATTTTCATGGGTTCGTCCACTGGAAATATGTTGGTCGATCGTGAACAAACCTTGGAAGGCTTGTTTGCAAAAGTTCCTCCAATGCTAATTGCAACCCATTGTGAGGACGAAGCAACAGTTAGAGCCAATATCGAAAAATACAAAGCAATTTATGGGGAGGATGTTCCTGTTGAGTTGCATCCAATCATTCGAAGTGAAGAGGCTTGTTATTTGTCATCTTCATTGGCTGTTCGCTTGGCAAAGAAATTCAATACGCGTTTACATATTTTGCATATTTCGACAGCAAAAGAATTGGAATTGTTTGACAATACGATTCCGCTAGAACAGAAAATGATAACCGCTGAAGCATGTATTCATCACATGTGGTTCTCGGATGAAGATTATAAATCCAAAGGAAATTTCATTAAATGGAATCCAGCAGTGAAAACAGCGAATGACCGTGATGCAATTTTTCAAGGAGTGATTGACAATAAAATTGACGTAATAGCAACGGACCATGCACCTCATACAATTGAGGAAAAAAATCAAACATATTTCAAAGCTCCTTCCGGAGGTCCATTAGTTCAGCATGCTTTACAAGCTATGCTTGAAAAAGTGAAACAAGGTAAGATTACGATTGAACGAGTAGTTGAGAAAATGGCTCACGCACCGGCTATTTTGTTTAAGATTCAAAACCGTGGATTTATTCGTGAAGGTTATTTTGCGGACTTGGTAGTTGTTGATGCAATTCCTCAAAACGTTTCAAAAGAAAATATTTTGTACAAATGCGGTTGGTCACCGTTTGAAGGAACAACATTCTCACATTCAATCGTAAAAACGTTTGTAAACGGAAATTTGGTGTTTGAAAATGGTAAAATCATTGAGGGAACAACCGGAGCTCGAATGACTTTTAACTATCCTGGATGAAAAAAGTTATAACATCTTGTTTACTTCTTACACTTCTTGTTGCTTGCACAGGTGAAATGAGTGGAATCTCCAAACCAAACGATGTGATTCCACGTGATACAATGGTGATGATTTTAAAAGATATGTCCTTGTTGGAATCGCACATTCAAGCAAAGTACATTCACGTATCTCGTTTTCAAGAAACAATGAAACGTTCGGGGAAAAAATTACTGGATGGATATCACGTTTCGCATGATCGCTTTAATCGAAGCATGGATTATTATGGTTCGCGCCAAGAGGAAATGCAATCGATTTATGCAGAGATTTTGGACTCATTAAATAGGGAGGCAATTATTGTTGGAAAGAATGTGAATATCGATTCATCCAATTTTGAATTGCAACGATCTGGAATAAGTGTAAAAAAAATCGTAGTTCATCAATAGTTAACATTTAGCATACTTCCAATTCCTGCTTTTTCCTTCGCTTAACCATTCAATTGCAGTAGCTATTCGTTTATCTCTTGTGGCTTCTGTTTTTGCTTCGGCAATCCATTGAATATATTCTTTTCGGTGCGAAGGACTGAATTGCTCAAAACTTGATTTTGCTTTATCATTTTGGTTAAGTGCCTCTAGGAATGAAATTGGAACCTCGATTTCTACTTTTTCTTTCTCGGTTTTTCTAATTTTAATTCCTTGATTCGTCAATTCCATTGCGTCAATGATGTACTTTTTGAGAATGTCAAAATCAGGTAAATCATTCATTGAAGTTATTTTTCCCAATTGCCCCATTCCTGAATCACCAACTTGATTCAAAATTCCATCAGGATCATCCATTACACCGCCTAACCAAAAGCTAAAACTACAATGGTTTTTGAATGAAGCCATGCTGCATAAAATGGCATTTTTATACATAAAAGTAGGCATTCCCCATTTGATGGTTTCTTCTACTTCTGGGCAAACCGAATGAACAAGATTTCGTAATTGAGTTAAAATTGGTTGCGCAAATTCTGCGGATTTCTCAATATATGCGTCACATTTTGAATTGAACATCATGCAAAATATTAATTATTAGTTGACTCATCATCGTCTTCAACATGTAAAATATGTAGCAAGCGATGCGCTATAGGCGAAAAGAAAATAGCAACTGTACTTAAAAATGCAACGCCACTGAAAATAGAATAGGCAGAAGCGAAAATCTTAGCTGAATCGGTTGTTAAACGATCAACGGGCCCCATTCCAGTTAAAATCATTGAAGCATTCAAGGTGCTATCGACCCAATTTAAATCAGCAATGTAATGATAACCTAAAACTCCGATGAACAATGAAATGAAAATCAGTAGAAACGAATAAATGAAGTATTTCATCATTCGTCGCGCAAAGTCTTTTGGGCCTAATATGTTTCTTCTACGAGTTGAACGTTTCATGTTAGCGTAATTTTCTGTCTGGATTTGACTTAATAAATGCTTCCCAGTTGCCTGATTTTGATTTGTTGTGTTCGCCAATTCCTTTTGAGAAATGATGACAAACAGCGACAGCCAATCCATCTGTTGCATCTAAGTATTTCGGTAATTCATCAAAATTCAATAATTTTTGAAGCATTGCGGCAACTTGTTCCTTTGATGCATTCCCATTTCCAGTAATCGCTTGTTTGATGCGTCGTGGTGAATATTCTTCAAAGGGAACATTGTGCGATAAACTTGCTGCGATTGCCACTCCTTGCGCTCTTCCCAATTTCAACATGGATTGAACATTTTTCCCAAAGAATGGTGCTTCAATCGCCATTTCATCAGGTTTGAATTCACGAATAATTCCGTCCAAACGATCAAAAATGCGTTTTAATTTATCTGGATGTGTTGCCAACTTACTTAATTGAATGACACCAAAATTCACCATGGACAATTTATTGTTCTTCACATGTATCAATCCATAACCCAAAACGGTTGTTCCGGGGTCAATTCCAAGAATTATCTTATCTTCAACCATTCAAAAAGTGTTCGTTGGTTAAAGCTATAAAAAAACAGAAAGGTATATTCATTTTTTTTAAAATGATTCTCTTCGCAATTTTTGCGCTGTTCTTTTATTGGCAAGTAAAAAAGCTAGATTGGAACGCTGAAGAATTGTATCTCAAAAATGTATTTTGGCTTGTTTTAGCGTTCGTTTTTATTCCAATCAATTGGTTGTTAGAATGGTGGAAGTGGAAGTCTACATTGAATATTTTGGAGATTCGCGCAACCAGACGCAATGAACAACACGCATTTTTAGCGGGAATTGTCACTGGAATGTTGACGCCAAATATGTTGGGGAATTTTATTGGACGTATTTATTATTTCGAACGTCGACACCGAAATCCTTTGGTGATTTTAACCTTGGTCGGAAACTATGCGCAATTCGCAGCAAGTATGTTGTTTGGAATGATTTCCTTCTTTTTACTGCAAAATAGTCCGCTTTTTCATGAATTGGAAGGTTGGAAATGGCTTTTTGTGATTGGTTTCATTGTTGTCGTATTGTTTTATTTCAATTTCGAATGGATTACAAAGCTCTTTTTTAAGCGCAAACAAAGTGTTCATCGTTTCATTCGAACGTTGAATCGAAGAAGAATTTTTCGGTGGACAATTTTTGGATTAAGCATCGTGCGTCATACGATTTTTACCATTCAATTTGCTTGCGTTTTAGCGGCTTTTGGCAATGAAATTTCGTGGGTAAATATCTTATGGATCTGGCAAGTCTATTTCTGGGTAACGCTTGCTCCAAGTTTGTTCTTAGGTAAAATTGTGATTCGTGAAAGTATTTCCGTTTGGGTTTTGGCTTTTGCTGGAATGAATGAAATTACGGTTGTTGCCTCGTCGTTTATAATTTGGGTGTTTAACCTATTACTTCCAACGCTAATTGCAGTGGTCGTATGTAAAGGGAAAAAAGGAAATGCTTAGTTGGATATTGATCTACTTTTTGCTTTACGCAGTTTTATTGGGAACAATTACGGTTCTCGGATATTTCTTGCAGCGACAAAAAGAAAACAAATTAGTTAGCAAGGAAAATGGAATTGATTTAGCTGAATTAGTTGTGATTATTCCGTTTCGTAATGAAGAAAAGCGTATTCATGTTTTATTGGAAAGCATTAACAAATCGGTACTTTATCCAAAGCAATACATTTTTGTGAATGATCATTCAACAGATCAAAGTTGTGAACGAATTGAACAAGTGCTGAATGAAGCGATTCCATATCAAATAATTTCATTGGAAGATGGAGTGGAAGGGAAGAAATTGGCGATTCGCAAAGGAATTGAATTGAGTGAATCGACCTATATTTTGGGTTGGGATGCAGACTGTTCATTTTCTCCAGATTATTTTGAACGTTTGTGTCAATTGCCAGCGGCCGATTTGTACGTCATGCCAGCAGTCATGGTTGCTGAACGCGAATTCGAGCATATGTACGAAGTGGATTTGTTGTTGGTGAATGCTGCCAACTGCGGAGTTTCTGGACTTCTTCGTCCGATTATGGCGAGCGGTGCGAATATGTTGTACAAACGAAGCGCATTTCAGTCATACGATCAATATACTTCACACGCGCACATGCCCAGCGGAGACGATATTTACTTGTTGCGCGATTTTAGAAGAGCCAAAGCAAAAGTTCATTTAGTGACAGATAGAACACTAGCAGTTTATACAGAAACTCCCCAAAGTTTTAAGGAATTTCTACACCAGCGTTTGCGTTGGATTGCGAAAACGGGTGATGTAAAAGATCATTTGAGTACGAGCCTAGCAATCATTCAAGGGTTGTTAACCGCAGGATTTGTTGCGTTGATTGTTTTCCTTCTTCTGCAACAAGAATGGAAATGGTCATTGGTTGTTTTTATTGTGAAATCAGTGATTGACTTACTGTTTTTCTTGCCGTTTTTCAATCGCATGGGACGAATGCGCTCGTGGTTGTACATTCCCATGTATGAACTACTTTTTCCATTTTATACCTTGATGATTGTGACGATGATGTATACGTTCAAACCAACATGGAAAGGAAGAAAGTTAAAACGGAATTTTTAAAGCCATTCAAAAATTTCAGCAATTACCTCTTTTCCCCATTTTTCGTTTCCGTAATCTTCCATGAGCTGATCATACAATTTCTGGTAGGTGAACACCTTTTTTCGTTTTTTCTCGACTACAAAATCTTGCTCAGTTGGGGTGATTACTTCAACAGATTTAGCAAAGTAAATGACTCCTCCGTCTTCAGTAGCTAAACCTAAAATTGTACCAGGCAATCCACAAAACCCTTCGGGACCAGCGTTCGCTAAAATCTCAGTTGAATACCAAGCGTAAATGCGCGTGGTATCATTTTTCTGCCAAATGGCTTTACGACATTCGTAATTACTTATTACACGTTTACTATCCGTTATTTGCCATACTTTTGGACTCAAAGTATCCTCTAAGATCAATTCTTGTCCCCACATATTGAGTACTATTGTGTATTGATTTGATGTCAACGAATGCAAGGTTGTATTTGTATTGGTTGCCCAGCTCATTTCATCCACCAAATCGGATAGTACAGGTTTGAAAATGGAAATTGTATCATTGAAATACAATTCAAATTCATCTTTTTTAATTTTATTCTTCTTGATATAATCCAAAAAATCACTGTCGTTTACATCCTTGAATTCCTTTTCAAGATTTGTTTTACGTTCGTAAACAATTTTACCAGCTTTGATCTGGCTATTTGCGATGTTGATGATTGATAAAAAACCAATAATCAAAAGATGTTTAGTTCCAATCATTGTCCTCTTCTTTTTCTTTTTTATTGTTGAATTTGTAGGTCATTTTCACCAAGAAATAACGTGAAATTATCTTCGTTTTGTAATCCGTGATAATATTTGAACTGACAGATCGCTGTGCAATGATGTTTTGATTCAAGATGTCATTTCCTTGTAAACTGATGATCAAGTTTTCTGTTTTCAAAAAGGCTTTGTCGATGGAGGCATTCCAAATGAAATAGTTCAAATTGTATCCATCTGCTCGTTGACCATTGATGTTGTAGGTTGCATCGCTTTTCAAGGTAATGTGCCAAAATGGAAGTGTCCATGAAAAATACGCAGAATGTTCTTGAGTTGTGTACGGCTGATTGGTACTTGAATTAATAGTAGAAGATGGACTCGTTCTTCCAAAGGTAGAATAAGTTGAAAGTGACAAAGAATCCAAATTAAAGTTAATTCCAAAGTTGACATTGAAACCGATGGTGCTTCGTTCATTCTTTTCGCCATTGATGTATGAAATGGATCTGTTATAAGAAGCATTAAAGCCAGGATTGATTTCCAAAATCTTTTTGTAAAGTCCAATTCCACTGCCGACATATACATTCGACCATAAGTTACCATCTGCATTGACAGTTTTCACAAATTGACGACCATCAGCATCAAATATGGTTGAATCAACCATAGCATTATTGGTATAGCTAACATTTCCTCCTGACCAAATATTACGGTTGGTAACTGCATTCCAACTATTAAAGTTCATTCCTAATCGATGACTAAAAGTTGGTTTCAATTCTGGATTACCAATTTGAACACGGTTTGGGTTGGAGTTGTCTGGAATTGGTTGCAAGGAGTTTACACTTGGTTGCGCTGAACTAGCGTTGTAGCGCGCACTTAGTTGACTCGTTTTTGATGGTCGGAAGGTATAACTGACACGAGGTAAAATATTTGAAATGTTTTGTGTTATAGAAGTTGCCGTGTATATATTATAGTTGTCAATTTGAATGTTGCGGGCACGTGTCCCTAGTGTTAATGTGTGCTTTCTACTTTCATAAATTGCGGCAATTCCAATGCGATGTTGATAACGGGTTGTTTCAAAACTATTTGTAAAGTTAGAATCGATTTCGCTCAAGTTTTCAGATAGAATGTTGCGTGTTTCTTTTGCTTGTTGGTTGGTAGAATATTCGAACATGTATTCGGTTTCCAATTTCCATTTTTTCGTCAAAGGTTCGTAATAAGTCGCCTTAAACGTTTCAACATGATTCGTATTTTGATTTGATTTTAATTGATCAATGGTATCATTCAAATTCGTGCCTAAATAGTAGATGTTTTGAGAATACAAATTACCATCGGTGAGATTGTTCCCGTAATTGAATTTATGTTGTAAGGTCAGCGAACGACGATCCTTCATAAAGTCGTGAATGAAATTTATTTCCGAATTAGCAGAGAATCCGGCTGATGAATTTCCTTTCGTGATTTCATTGCTCCGTGATGCAAGTTTAGAAGCAGTTAAGTAATGGGAGTAATCAGAAACATTGGTTAAACCAGTTGAAAATTGACAACTCGGCTTAATTTCTAAGGTCGTCAGCGAATCAAGTTGGGTAAACAAGGAGAAATTTGCAGTATGCGATTCGTTTTTCGTAAGTGTGCGTGTCGAATCGGCAGAATAATAACTTGTATCAGATAGGAAATATTGAGAATAACTTTGAGACAAAGCATTTAACTTGTAGTTCAAATACGAATAGTTGAATCCAACTTTTGTTTTTTTCTTCTTACCGATTTTATCACTGTAGTAAATACCTGAACGCAGTGTTTGTGGGATTCCATTTCCATTTACACTTGCACCTTTTTGCATCCAATCACCATCCTCATTTTGTGAATAGCCATTTTCTTCATCCAATCCAAATTTGTTAATGTCTCCCCAGTCAAATTGTGATCTTGGCGTATTTGAAGCCAATACGAATGCAGCCAATTTTTGCGTTCCGTTGAAACGATTAAAGAGCATTTCTCCTTCATAGAATTGTGTGAAATCAGAAGCGCCGGACACTCGGCCGAAATAACCCTTTTTGGCTTCCTCTTTGAGTTTGAGGTCCATGATTTGTATGGTTTCATCTTCTCCTTCTGCAGCATTTTCATTCTTCTTTTCGTAGACTTCAACTGTTTCAACACCGCTTGCTCCTAAGTTTTTTGTGGCAATAGTTGGATCAGTCCCAAAAAACTCATCACCATCCACAAATACTTTACTGATTTCTTTCCCTTGCGCTTTGATTTTTCCGTCGGCGTCAACAGTTATACCTGGAAGTTTTTTTAATAAATCTTCTACAACCGCATTTTGCCCAACTTTGAATGAATCGGCAACATAAACCAAGGTGTCTCCTCGGAAATAAATTGGATTTTTATTCGCATAAACCACAACTTCAGCGAGTTCTTTCGTTTTAAAGCTCAACCGAATGTTTGGAATGTTAATCTCTTGATTGTCTTGACTTCCAAAAATATAATAGGATTTATCATCAAAACGAAAGTGTGAAATCACCAAGGTAAATGAGTCGATTGGTACTTTTGTCAAGGAAAATTTCCCTTCGCTATTGGTTAAGGCATAATCGAGCAAAACAGAATCCTTCAAACGGACAGCCATTGCAATTGCATCGGGAAGTGGTTTTGTTCCCGAGGTATCGTACACAGTTCCAGAAATTTTCATATTCTGTGACCATGTTGAAAAGGAAATAAGGATGAAAAATAAAAAACTAACAAATTGTTTCATGCATCAAAAGGTAGAGTAATTCACGACAAATAACACGAATTAATCGTTTAGTTACAAAATTGAACTGTTAAAAAAAGACAAAGGACATTAAGACCTTAGGATATTAAGACTATAAGACAAAGGATGGGGTTCAAGATGTGTATGTCCATGCTCCTTGTTCCTTGTTCTTTGTTCGTCTCGGCTCTCGGCTCTCGATTCTCGATTCTCGATTCTCAATTCTCGGCTCTCAAAATCACTTCTCAAACTCACGCATGTGTTCGATTTTCTTTTTCGCCATGAATCCTTTGATGTCTTCGAAATGTTCTTTCACGCGTTTGTTTCCAAATTCAAACACTTTCGTTGCTAATCCATCCAAGAAATCACGGTCATGCGAAACAAGAATTAATGTTCCGTCGAAATCGCGTAAAGCATCTTTGATAATGTCTTTCGTTTTCATGTCCAAGTGATTCGTTGGCTCATCGAGAATTAATAAGTTTACCGGTTGAAGCAAGAGTTTTATCATTGCTAATCGTGTTTTTTCTCCACCTGAAAGAACTTTAACTTTCTTTGCTGAAATTTCTCCACCAAACATGAAGGCGCCAAGAATATCTTTTATTTTGGTACGAATATCACCTACGGCAATGTTGTCAATTGTTTCGAAAATACTTAAATCCTCATCCAATAACGAAGCCTGGTTCTGCGCGAAATAGCCGATTTGAACATTGTGTCCAAGTTCCAAACTTCCTTCAAAGTCAATTTCTTTCATGATGGCTTTAATCATCGTCGATTTACCTTCACCATTCTTTCCAACAAACGCTACTTTTTCACCTCGTTGAATGGTCAAAGAGGCATCTTGGAAAACGACATGATCACCGTATTTTTTTGTCAATTCCTTTACCGTTACAGGATAGTTTCCAGAACGTGGAGCAGGAGGGAAGCGTAAACGCAGAGCTGAAGAATCGACTTCATCCACTTCAATGATTTCCAACTTCTCCAGCATTTTTACACGCGATTGAACTTGATTGGTTTTTGAATACGTTCCTTTGAAACGATCAATAAAATCAGTTGTTTCTGCGATAAAACGACGTTGTTCCTCGTATTGTTTTTGTTGTTGTTCACGACGCTCTTTACGCAATTCTAAGTAATGTGAATATTTTGCTTTGTAATCGTAAATACGTCCCATTGTTACTTCAATTGTTCGTGAAGTAATATTATCGACAAACGCTCTATCGTGAGAGATAACAACAACTCCTTTCGCTTGATTTACCAAGAAATCTTCTAACCATTCAATTGAATCAATGTCCATGTGATTGGTCGGCTCATCCAATAAGATTAAGTCTGGTTTTTGAAGTAATATTTTAGCTAACTCGATACGCATTCTCCATCCACCACTGAATTCAGATGTCGGACGAACAAAATCTTCACGCAAGAAACCTAAACCTTGCAGTACTTTTTCAACCTCTGCTTCGTAGTTGATTTCTTCTATAGAATAGTATTTTTCACTCAATTCAGAAACCGTTTCAATGATTTTCATGTACTCATCTGAATCGTAATCTGTGCGAACCGTTAATTCGTTATTCAAGCGTTCAATTTCGTCTTTCATGTCGAAAATCGCTTGAAATGCTTTGGAGGTTTCTTCAAAAACAGTACAATCATCTTCCGTTAATAAATGTTGTGGCAAATAAGCAATGACAGCATCTTTTGGAGCAGATATTCCTCCGCGAGTTGGTTTGTTGACTCCAGCAAGAATTTTTAAAAGCGTAGATTTTCCAGCGCCGTTTTTTCCCATCAAGGCAATTTTGTCATTGTCATTGATTACGAACGAAACATCACTAAAAAGGGTTGTTCCACTAAATTCTACTGCAATATTGTCAACTGAAATCATCTGTGTAATTTTTGAAGGCGCAAAGATACGAAGGAAATTGCAGTGAACGTAGTGGAAGTGGAAGAATTACTGATCTTCATTTTCAAATTCGTGATTGCAATCGAGGCATTTGTTAACTGTTTTATACATTGGTGGAAAAATGGTAAACAGAAATGCAGCAATTGCCGAGATAATTCCAGATGCACTTTTGAAGGATCGAAAATTGGTCATGATCTTTTTTGAACCGCAATTGGGACAAGGAGGATTCAGTTCTTCGTCACGTTTGGCAAGGAATTCCTTTGTGCGCTCAATGTCCTTTACATTGATTTTAACCTTAATTCCACCGATGGCATTTGAGAGAAGCGGATCCATCGTAATGGTTTCTTCGTCATAAATAAACGACTCAATGCCTTCGTTTTCAAGTTCAATTCGAAAGAGATGAGCATTTACCGAAGTGTCGAATGTTTTAACCGTAACTCGCTCCAACGGTTCGTTTGTTGTTTCTCGAAAATCTGAATCTATAAAGTCGCTCATTCGATTGTTTTAAGTTGGTTAAATGCTTCAAATCCATTAAATATGGCTTGATGCATAATCGTCGCATGGTTCTTATTGCCAAGAAATTTGAAATCAACACTGACAGAACTTGAATTGCTATTTTTTAGTTGTTTATACAGTTTCTTAGCATCGCCTACCATCACTTTTCCTTCCTTTCCCACCGCAACGAACAGTTCAAGTTTTTGTGTGAATGATGACTGTAATACTGTCGCGTTATAATTTAGTAATGATTCATAATCCCACCATAAACTAGGACTGATAATCATGTATTGATTAAACAGATGAGGTTTTTTGTAAAGAATTTCGGTTGCCAATAAACCACCAAGCGATTGACCAATCAGCATTTTATTGGAATTGGTTTTATAGTTTTTATCGATATACGGTTGCAATTCTGATTCAATAAACGACATGAATCTGTCTGAACCACCCGCTGAGGAAAAATCAACATTGTATGCACGGATGATTTCTGGGAGAATACTGTCTTTTGCAGGAAAGGTAAAATCTCTTTTTCGATCAACATTCGCAATACCAACAACAATGGTAGGTGGAAGAAGATTGATCCATTCGAAGTTGCAGAATTGCACCAATCCAGCTACATGAATAAAATCCTCATCTGCGGAACCGTCTAATAAGTAAATTACATTATAGGTTTTCGATGAATCTGAAGAATAATTTTGAGGTAGATACACATTGATAACCCGTGTTTCATTGAGTATATTGGAATGGATAGAATCGATCACTCCGATTGAAAAAGGAACTTGCTGAGAAATGGAAGTGAATGAGATAAATAGGATTGCGATTTGTGAAAGAAGCGTTTTCATGTTGAGTGTTTTATCAAAGATAGGAAAAGGCTTGAAAATCATGTGATAATTCAATTATTCAAACCCTTAAAATTTTAGAAGACTAGATATTTTGTCTTTGCAAGATGACAACATTACAACATTACAACATTACAACATTACAACATTACAACTTTGTAAGTTAACAACTTTGCAAGTTAACAATCTTACTTAAAACTCCCGAATTTACTCAGTTTCAAGCATTGAAAATTCACACAAACAAAAAAGCTGCCTCATAGTTGAAGCAGCTTTTTCTAAAAATTTGGTAATGATAAAGTACGATTTAGTTCAATTTCATACTTACAAATTGTGATTTATCATTGTTCTTCATCAAAAATTGCATTGTACCTCCATTAAGAGTGCTTACCGAAGGATACAAAATGAAGTTATACGGCAATTTCAATTTGTCGATCATCACAATTGGAGAAGACATCATTCCGTCGTTTGTAATGGTTACAATCACAGGAACAATTGAATTATTAGAAGTTGTTTGCTCATATTTTCGTGATACATCATTGTAAACAAGCGTTAGTTTTCCATTGATCACAAATGCTCCAGAAAGATACTGACGATTGAAATCACGTGCTGTGAATTCTTTTGCAACATTTAATTCGAATTTCTTTGCACCTGTTTCATCGAAGCCAAATACATACTCGTTTTTGTGCGTGTAATTGTAATTCGTTTCGTAACTAGCTGCAGTTCCGGCAGCGGAAGCAGGAGGAACAATTTTCTCTTCTTTAAAAATTTCTGCAGAAAGGAAAATAGTCGTTTCATTGATCAGCAGTTTACGAGCGGTTAAATTTTCAACTGGAGCATCAAGTTTGTTGAATGTAAAACTATTTTCTACTTTTCCTTTGTTCGTGAAATAGAAAACACCATTTGCCATTTTTTCTCCAACCGTCACTGTTTTACGTTCGTAGGTTGTTCCGGCAACGATTAATTCATTACTTGCATTTGTTGTTGCCGTATATGAAATAATGTAAGTTGGTGCTGTTGTTTCAATTCCATATTGCTTTAAGGAACCGTCGTTATTGATTTGAAAAACTTGTAAAGCAATTTCCCCATTTTTTGTGGTTGTGCGCATTAACAAGTATACAGTTCCGTCATTCGCTACATAAACATCGATGTTTCTGTTTTTGGTTAAAACTCCTGGAAGACTAACATCATGTGAAGCAGTTTCTTTTAAGTTTTCATCGAATAAAGCGACTTTAACTTTTGCAGGCTCTTCTTTCACAAATGGCATTTCACCAACAACTGCCAAAACAGATTGGTTCGGTGAAACGGCAGCATGATTGATACCAGAATTCATTGTTTTTTCAAATGGCATACTCAAAAGTGCAGTTTCTTCGGTTGCAACATTTCCTTTTGTACTGATTAATCGGGCGGAAAGTGAATTTTTTCCTGAAGCTTTATCCAAATGTTCAACGGTTGCATACACATTATTGCCTAAGGCTACAACATCCGAAATACTATAGGAATTGTTGAATACACCAACGTTGATTTCTAGTTTGTTTTGAGCTAAGACTTGACCAGTTGCACTGAAACATTCTAAATAGAATTGCATCATAGCCTGCTCGAAAGTACTTGTGAAAAAATAATGATTTCCACCAGCCGTGTAATTCAAATAATTCGCGCCTTTTTTTTGGTAGGTAGAAGATTCACTGCCCAATGTCGTTGTAACCTGCGCCGATGCATTGAAACCTACTACCAATCCTAATGCAATAATTCCTTTTGATAAATTCATTTTCATATTTCTATCTCTAAATTCTATCTCTAAATTCTATCTCTAAATTCTAACTCTTATAGACTATTAGCAGCAACACGTTTTTTCAAATCGATGATCACTTTTTCCATCACTTCTTTTTCTTTTCTGTCTCCATTTGATAGATCCATCCCGTTTAAAGAAGACAATGTTTTTTCTGCTGCAGCAACGTCTCTTGAAGCAAAGTAAATTTCTAATAAATTGAAATAAATCATTGTGGTTACTTCTTTGTCAATGCGTGCTTTTTTGTCATTTAAATTTGATTCTAACAAAACAGTTTGATACGTTTGAGCAACAGCCATCAATTTTGCTTTTGAACCAACTTCATCGTCTTTTAATGTTTTCAATGCTGAGCTTCCTTCGTTGTAAGCTTTCATTAAATCTGTATACGTCTCATCTTTCGATTTTACATACGACAATTTCCCTTGACGCTCTGTAGGTTTGAATCCAATGCGATCATTTACCAAATCACCAATAAATTTCAAGTTTTCTTGAAGAATTTTCTCTTCATACGTCTGAACCAATTGTTCCTCATTGATTGTTTGGCTTGTTTTAGTTTCAGCTGATTTATACGTTTTATAAGTGTTTAATTCTTGAGGAGATAGGAAGAATAATTCTTTTCCATCAGGTAAAGTTACCTTTACCGACATTGTGTGACGATAAGTGAACTCAACGTGGTAGTATGTAACATTATTAGTTGTTGATGTACCATTAACACGCGTAACTTCTTTTTTTACTTCAGTTAATTGAACAGGTTTTGTATAATCAAATCCATTTAATGTTACTTCAATTTTTACTGCATTGATGGATGAATTTTCATAACCACCTAATGTTAAATAAGTACCAGCTAAGGCAGCGTAATCATACGAACGTTGTAAAACAGGTTTTGCCACATAGCGTTTGTATGGAGCAGGAGGTACTTGCTTTATTGGTTTATTATTTTCATTTAAAATCTGTTTCTCAACGACTTTCGTTGCCAAAGACTTTTTTTCATACTCCGCTAACTCAGCAGCATATTTATCTTCAGCCGCTTTTTGTTTCGCTGGATAAGCTGCTAATTCACGTTGGTAATCTGCTTCTGCAGCTGCCATTTCTGCTTCATAGGCTGCATTTTTCTTTTGATTTTCAGCTTCATAAACTGCTTGAACAGTTGATTGATAACCTGTGATGGTTTTTGCTAAAGGATTGGTAGGGAGTTGAATGTACGTGTATGGAGTGGTTTCTGTTTTAACATTTTGCGAATAAACGGTTGGTAAACTTAACAAGGTCGCGATAGCAACGAATAATAAAGATTTTGTCATTTGAATAAATTAATTGTTTAAAACGTGAACAACTAGACGAATAAAAAGTCCATTTGAACGCATAAGGAATGCATAAAAATACGTTTTAAATAAAGATATCTTGAAGTTTAAAAATAAATACATTCTTAAATAGCTATAAATAAGGCGGTTATGTGTTTTAATTAGTAGTTAACTACCAATAAAGAAAATAAAAAGGAGTTTATCGGTTTTATAAGTGTACCTTCGTACTTTATATAACACATTATTATGAGTAAAGGCACAGTAAAATTCTTCAATGAATCAAAAGGATTTGGTTTTATTAATGAAGAAGGAACAGGTAAAGAGTACTTTGTACACGTATCT
>JBDLVK010000044.1:0-17128 GCA_039804825.1 Bacteroidota bacterium | reverse complement strand
CTTTGCGCATTTGTGTAATTTCTTTTGCAGCAGCTTGACAATGGTCACAACCTGGAGCAAAGAAACAAAGTAATTTTTTCCCTTTATCAATGTCTGTAAAGTATTTCGCGTAACCCGATTTTTTCTTTTTCGGCTCATCCACTTTTACAGGTGCTTCAACAACCGCTTTTGGATCAGCTTCATTGATTTTTGGATCTTTTGTCGTTTTTGCTGTATCAGCTGGTTCAACAACGATTGGATCTTCTTCAACCATTTCAGTTGCATCCATTGGTAAAACAGTCGTTGCTTTTTTCAATGGCGCAATCATATAAATTCCTAAAATGCTCGCAAATGTGATTGAAGTAATAATTGGAAAATTCATTTTGTCTCTGTTTTTATCTGTAAGTACATATTGGAAACCGATTAATCCCATTGCAAGGATATTTTTAATCAATGCTTGAAGTGGCGACATTGGCATCAATGAACCAAAACACCCGCAATTACCTTTGTTACCAGTTGTGGCGATTTCATACGAAAGTTGAACCGAAAAAATAAACAGTAACAAGAACGAAAGTGGCAACACTAAACGTTTGAAATAATGCGGCTGCAACAAACCAAATCCTAAAGCAAACTCGCAACCAATTAAAATTCTAGAAAAATGATTTGCCCAAAATTCAGAAAAACCCATTGGAAGTAATTGTTTCACTTCAAATGACGTAATCGCGAAATAGGGCGAAAAATCAATAAAAGGCGCATCTGGAATCCAACCTTTTGCAATTTTAGCAACTGCTGAAAACAAAAATAAAAAGGCTAAAACCCCACGGATAGACCATGAAATCTTGTTTCTAGAAGAATCTGAAATATTCATTTGTTTGCTCTTTGAATTGTTGATAGCTAAAATAACATTTCGAGTAATTGAAATCAAATTTATCTTTTTCAATAACGAATAAATAACAAACTGGATGATTCGTGATTCGTAATTTGTAATTCGTGATTCGCGAATTAAAATTACTTCTTAACGTATTGTGTAAGAATATAGATTGTTTGACCGTTTACTTTTCCTTCGATCAATTCTGGATTGTCATGAACAACACGAATGTTACGAACCGCTGTACCACGTTTTGCAACCATGCTAGAACCTTTTACATCCAAATCTTTGATCAACACAACCGAATCTCCTGATTTTAATTGAACACCATTCGAATCAACATGTTTGATTGCAAATTCATCTTCCATGGTTTCTTTTGACCAAGCCAAGGTCTCTTCTTCCAAATAAATCATTTCTAATAAATCTGCTGGCCAACCTTCAGCTTGCAATTGATTCAACATGCGATATGCTACAACTTTAACAGCCTCTACCTCACTCCACATGCTATCGTTCAAACAACGCCAATCATTAGGATTCACATCTTTTGTTCCGTCTAATTGCTCTTTTAGATTTTTTGTAATGAAAATAAACTCATCCGAATTGTTTCCCGCTTTCGGTTCAACCAAATAAGAAACCAACTCTTCTGTACTTCCGCTTAACTCACACACATTACCGCTTCGTGCAGCCAATTCTTTTTCAAAACTCATCTCTTGTATTTTTAGAGGTCAATAAACTTCTGCGAAGATAGTCATTTTTGACGAATTATTGGGGCTTCGACCCTTCGAGACTTGGAGAGCATTTCGATAAACTCAATGTATCTCCTCAGCCTTCTCAGCGACCGAAGTCAATGTATTATTACCTATTCAATAATTTTCAATCATGAATTACTAATCAAGCAATTGAAGTATATCTTCTTTCGACAAAGATTTCAAGGCGTTTGCATCAACTTTGATTAAATCATCGATGAGTTCTTTCTTATTTTCCTGCAACAACATGATTTTCTGCTCGATTGTATCTGGACAAATCAAACGAATGGCCATCACATTTTTCTTTTGTCCAATGCGGTAACAACGGTCGATTGCTTGGTTCTCCACTGCTGGATTCCACCACGGATCAACAATAAACACATAATCTGCTTCAGTTAAATTCAATCCTGTTCCACCCGCTTTCATACTGATTAAAAACACGCGCGTTTCATCATCTTCTTGGAATTGCTTTACACGTTCTGCACGATCTTTTGTTTTTCCTGTCAAGTATTCGTATTTGACTTCGCGCGCATCCAATTGGTGTTTGATTAAATCCAACATGGTAACAAATTGTGAGAAAATCAGAATCTTATGCTCTGAAGAATGCTGTTCAATTTGCTCCATCAGCTCATCCATTTTCGCCGATTCACTGCCATAATATTCTTGGTCGCTCAACAAGGCTGGCGAATCACAAATCTGACGCAACTTCGTTAATCCTTGAAGAATGTGCATGTTCTTATTCAGCAAATCATCTGAATCGCTTTTTTGCAGGTACAATTTGAATTCATTTTTATAGGAATCATACACTTTTCGTTGTTCGGTTCCCATTTCGCAATAAATCACGATTTCTGTTTTTTCTGGTAATTCAGATGCGACTTGCTTTTTCGTGCGTCGTAACAAGAACGGATTCAATTTATGTTGTAATTCTTTCGCGCGTAATCCATCTTTGAACTTGTCTATTGGAATCGAATAATTATCTCTAAAATGTTGTTGATTGCCTAAGAAACCTGGACTCACGAACGAAAACTGTGCGTATAATTCAAAGGTATTGTTTTCAATTGGCGTTCCAGTCAACACAATTTTATTGCGCGATTGCAACAATCGAACAGCTTTATATCGTTTCGAATCTGGATTTTTTATTGCTTGCGATTCATCTAAAAAGATGTAATCAAAATAGAAGTTTTTCAGGAAGGAAACATCGCTGAGCATCGTTCCATACGTGGTGAAAATGATGTCGTATTTCTCAAAGCCTTCATGGTCCTTTTTGCGATCAATTCCATAAATCGTATGCGTTTTTAACGAAGGAGCAAACTTGTCGATTTCCAATTTCCAATTAAATAACAAACTGGTTGGCAAGACAATTAAATGAGTTTTCTTTTCCTTGCTTTTTTCCTTTAAGGAAAGAATGAAAGCTAATATTTGAACCGTTTTCCCCAATCCCATGTCATCAGCCAAACAACCGCCAAAGTTGAATTCATCCAAGAAATGTAACCAATTCAATCCATGTTTTTGGTATTCGCGCAGTGTTGCTTTCAATTTCTTTGGAACTCTAACATCTGTGATGTGCTCGAATTCCGTCATCTTGGAACGATACATGCTTATTTCATCACGGACTTCGTTTGACAAGACTTCATCCTCAAACAGTTCATCGATTACAGAAAAATGCATTTTCGAGGTACGAATATGATTTTCGTGTACTTCACCTGTTCGGAAAAACTTAGAGAACTTTTCAATCCATTCTTCAGGCATCATTCCCAAACGTCCGTCACCCAATTTTACAAAGCGTGATTGATTGTGCAAAGCACGTTGAATGTCTTTTAAGCGCACATCTTGGTTTCCAAATGAAACGCGAACGGAAGTATCAAACCAATCAATTCCACTGGCAACACCAACATTCACTTTCATTTTTGATGGACTCAAGTTGTTATTTTTTAATTCATTGAAACCTAGAAGTTCAATTTGATCTAAATTCCAGCGTTCGAAGGCATTTAAGAACCAACCTTCATCCAAGAAATGCTTCTTGTGTAAATAGTAATAATCGAAGCCTTCCTGTTCTGAAAAAGTTGGATGTTGATCTTCGATGGTGCGAATAAAACGTATTTCTTCCGTTTCATCCCGCTCTACTTCAAAAGCCTCTCCTATCGCATCAAATGCGTAAACACGGCGTCTTCCGCGAACTGGAATATCAATTGAACCGTAACGAATCACAGGGGTTAAGAGAACAAAATCATCCGATTCTGATAAATAAATTACTTTTTTGCGTTCGATTAAGAATCCGTTTTCAATGAGTTGTGTTTCAGTGGCTGGTTTTAAGAAGGTATAATCTATGCTTACACGTTCCTCCAAATTCGCAAGAACAGTTGCTCTGAATTCCTCAAATTTGGATTGGTGAATCAGTAATTTATTGTTGTGTTTTTTCAAGTAATTCAAGACTCTCAACACATCTACATCTGGAACGAAAAGCAATTTAGATTCCAAACGAAGGAAATAGCGGTACACCAATTTTAATTTCGCATACGGAACAACTGAACCATCCACAAATACTTTGGGTGTAATTTCATAAAATTGTTGTTTCTCAACAACCTTTAAATGTAGATCGACTTGTGCTTTTTGTAAACTCACTTCAGAAAGTGAATTCGCTGTGATGTTTTCAGAAACTTTTGTTTCAAGACAAAAAACGTCTAAGTCCAACGGATTCTTTACCACCGCTCGCAAGCCTTCAATTTCTTCTTCCAATTGTTGTTTTCCACTGTAACGGTATTCCAACTCTTGAAAATGTGAAATTCCGATATAAAAGCGCAATTCCTTTGTATCTTCGAGTGTCAATAAGACTTTTTTGGCATCAACGATTCGAATTGGATTTTTAATTTTCCCTTCTTTCGTTAAGTTACTCGCCATGACATTCACAAAGAAATCATCGTCGTGTTTTCCTTGTCCAAAAACTAAAATCGTTTTCGAATTCGCT
Source organism: Bacteroidota bacterium (assembly GCA_039804825.1). Lineage (GTDB taxonomy): Bacteria > Bacteroidota > Bacteroidia > Flavobacteriales_D > Crocinitomicaceae > M0103. Next base: position 12,570 of record JBDLVK010000044.1, on the reverse strand, counting down.
TCTTCACTCAATTTAAAAACAGCAGGTTTGTGATCGGCCAATTTTAAATCACTTGCTAATTTCGTTTTGCTTAAATCGCTCAAAGAAACCAAACCTTTGATTAAAGGTTGAATTAAAAGTGTATTGTATTCTAATTTCAAATGGAAGTAATCATCCAAGTTCGTTTCTTTTTGAAGTCCGTAGTCGAACACTTTCTTCTGCAAGAAATTCAAACGAAATTCAGGATCAAAGAACACACGTACATTGGTATCATCTTTCAACATGTACATCGCTTGTTCTTGATGTTCGCACAATCGATCTTTTGGTTGAACACACTGACATTCCAAGGTTAAATCGCCATTGTTATAGGTCACATCTACTTTCTCGCGATCATAAAACGAGCGCGAAATCATCAATTCAGCTTTATTATAATCGATTTTACCGATGGTATTTGTTCTGAACGAAGATGAACTAGTGGCACGCAAATGTTCAAAAATGAAAGAATTGGTCAATTTATCAAACGAGAAATCCAAAAAGGTATACATGCTTGGATGCGCGTGTACTTTTTCTTCGACTGATTTCGGTTTATCCTTCACACCAATTCGTGTGATGAGCATGCGATCTGCAGCTTTCAAAACAGCAACAACATGCACACAAACCGATTCGAAAGCACTTGAACAGGTACAAGAAGTAGAGTGAATTTTCCCTTTGAACAAAACTACATTCACGCGATACAACTGCGTTCCACGTGCATTAGCAGTAATTCCTAAATTTCCAACGATAAGATTATCGACTTCAATGTCCTTCGCTTTTAAGCGTGTTGCAGGACTTGAGTTTGCTTCGATAAATTGTTTGAATACTTCGTTGGTAACCATTTTTGAGTTGGGCTAAACGAACAAAGGTAAGAATTAGTCGTATTTGAAACAATGTAGAAATTAAGAATCGACCGATTTTAAAAATTCAATTATCTTTCAAAAAAAAATCATGCGACGTCTAGTTGTTATCTGTTTGTTTTTCGGCAGCTTTTATTCTTTTGCTCAATTATCAGATCGGGCTGAAGCACAACGCTTTTGGGATTCAAACGTGCAGGCCATCATCAAAATGGATGTTGCTCAAGTAATTAAACAAACGAAATTTCCACTTCCTTGTACAGGACCGAATGTAAAACTTACGGAAACACAATTTAAATCGACGATTGGAGCATATTTCACAGAGGAAATTCGTGAAACATTAAAAACGAGCACGATTGATTTTATTGATGCCTATGCTTTTGGCGATGACCAATATGAAAAATACATGCTGACATTTCTGTCAAGTTCAAATGAAAACGAATCTATAGTATTTATTTTTTCTCGTATAAGTGGCAATTGGTTTTTGACTGGTATCAATCACTATTCTGAATAGATATTCATTTATTTACTCTTCTTTAAAATTGAAAATGAATTGAATTTAACAACAGCCAAAACTTTCATTGATGCAAATAACCTTCTGAGGATCAATTTCTTCAAAAACACGCGTTATTGGATTGATTCGCCAGGCTTTCTTGCATTTTGTATAATATTCTGTATTATAATTTACTTTCATGTATGCAACAACATATGCATCTTCAAGTCCGTCATATGAACACAGACCATAAATTATAGAGAAGTTCTTTTTTTTGTCTTTTATAACCAAGGCATCTTTAAAAATAAAGCGAGCTGAAGTCCCACCATTTGGATTATAGGCTGCTTCAAAAATAATAATGTTTGTTTTTCCTTTTCCATACCAAGCAAAAGCGTCAGTAGTATCCTGGTCTTGTTGGTAATTTAATAACATTCCTCCATAATCTTTGAAATCTTTATATTGCTCAAATTCTGAAAAATCACGGTAATGCTTTCCGATATAGGGCATAAAGGCTTCATTTTGGGCAGTTACATGAACGCCAAAAAAAACAAAAACAGAAAAAAGAAGAATTTTATACATTGATTCTTATGGAAAAATTAGTTTCCCAACTTGATTAGAGTTTGTGTTTCCTTGAATCTGATAGAAATACGTTCCAGATGGATATTCACTTAAATCAATAACTGTTTCTTCTTGAAAAACAACTGTTTTTAGTAAAGTGCCGTTAATCGTTGTTAGCTTAAATTTATTTGGACCAGAAAGATTCGATTCTAGTTTTAAGGATCTTGAATTAATGTCATAAAAAACATTTGCAGTATTCGAAAGAAGTTCATTCACCTCAGAGTGTCCATTTTCCTCAACAATAGAAATATCATCGATAAAATAATAAACAGTTTCAATTGAAGCATTCTCGATGTTTTGAACTTGGGTTGAGTTATTGTCTTTAAAATTACCCATTGTTAAATACTGATATGCTGAATCTGCAACAAAAGTAAAACTGACTACTTGCCAATCGCTAGAATACAATACTGTTGAATGAATATGTTGAGGAATAATTCCGCTGATGGGTCCTGTAGTATTTTGCATTGGTTCAGAAGTTGTTAAAGCAACTGCCAAATTTGTGCTTCCACAACCACCATAATTTCCGTTGTATTGACCATTCGTAACATAATAACTTACAGTATAAGTATGACCAACTAACAAAGGAGTTGTGAGTGAATGTGCAATGTATTCACGAAAATCTGTCGAAACGCCGTGATAGGCAATTAAACCCATAACTGCATTCCCCCCATGTGGATTGACTGTAGCATAAAAGGAATTCGGTAATGAAACCAAACCACTTCCTCCAGTGTGAAAATAATCAGGACTTCCTCCTCCTCCTTGATTGCATTTTGACCAACCCGAACATAGATTGGATTGCATGACATTCGTTGGTAGAGCAGTGTAAGTTTCAAACCCTCCGTTATCAATTAAATTTTGAGCGTTACCCGCAAGTCCAACGCAGAGTAATAAAATGTTTAATAGCGTTTTCATGTTTAATACTTAGAATCTTTTAGGCTTTTTGAACCATTCCCTCCCTATCTTGTCAACATATTTTGAAAATCAAATTACGATTATCTAGTTTCGATAATACGTTTGTCCTTTAATAATCATTGTCCAAACCCCACTTGAATTGACTTTTGGTTCTTGATCGATTGTTAACGGAAAGCCATTTGAACCAATTCGCATTTGGGTTTTTGTATCATTCATAACTGCCTTTCCAACTTGAAAACTCACACAATTACACAATTGGTTGGTGTTACAAGATTCACACGTGTTTTTAAATGAACCATCTTTTCCATCAATCACAATTTCGCTTTGTACGATTTTATCCAAAATGGTGTCATAAACAGCCAAAGTGCGCCATGTTCCTTCAAAGTCAGCATTGTATTTGTAAACTGGTTTATTGCAAGACGCAACACTAATAATTAATAATACAGCAAGGTTGACAACAAAAAAAGCTTTTTTCATGTAAAATGATTTGAAACGAATATACAAGTATTATTTGAAGATTCGGGGATATGGAATTCGTGATTTTTGATTTATGATTTACGTAATAACTATTTCAATATTTATTGTCGCCAACATGCAGGAAATTTTGTTAAGACGAAATAATTAGGCTTTTAGTGGAATTGAGAAGTATATAACCTTTAAAACAAGGTTGTGGGTACGAAATAAATCTTTCAAATATTCTAATCCTTCCAAATCTTCGAATCAATTCATTTTCTTTTTTCCCTACATTTGAACATCTTAAAAACACACGATGAAAAAATCAATCATTTTTCCATTGGCATTGCTTGGCGCTTTTGGCTTAGGAATCTTAACAATGTCATTCGTTCACCACGAAGGAAAAGAAATATCGAAAACAGAAAAGCCCTTGATTCTTGGTGCATTTTCAATGAGTTTAAATGTGAAAGATCTTCAAAAATCAAAAGCATTCTATGAAGCACTTGGTTTTTCAAAAATGGGTGGTGACGAAAAAAACAATTACCTCATCCTAAAAAATGGTACTACCATCATTGGAATTTTTAGCGGCTTTTTTGAAGGAAACATGTTGACTTTTAATCCAGGTTGGGACGAAAACGCGAAGAACATGAAAAAATGGGACGATGTACGCGTGATTGAAAAACACTTAAAAAGTAAAGGAATTAGTATCATGACTGAAACGGATACAACTTCGACTGGACCAGCTTTCTTTATGGTTCAAGATCCTGATGGAAACATGTTGTTGTTCGATCAACACCGTTAACTAAGAATTCGTCATTTTTGATTTATCATTCATAATTTTCATTTTAATACATGGAACCAATAATAAAATTAAATTTCTTAGCGATTGGAATCGCAGTATTAGCTAGTTTCTTTCTCGGATTTATCTGGTACTCTTTTTTGTTCAACAAATCGTGGCAAAAAGAAATGGGATATACTGAACGAATGCAAGTAAGCAAAAGTCAAATGGTACGCTCTCTCCTTCTTAATTTAGTCGGAACATTTTTAATGGTATTTGTGTTTTCACACAACATCGCAGCATGGAATCCATTAACTTGGGGACACTCAGAACAATTTATGAGCCCTGCTGGAGCTGCATTTTCTTCAGCAATGTTCACGTGGCTTGGATTTTATGTACCACAAGATTTCAATAAAATTTCATTTCAAATGCGCAGTTGGAAGTTGTTTTTCATTGATACAAGCTATAATTTAGCATCACTTCTACTTGCAGCGTTCATATTAGTCTTTATGGGATAATCTTGTTATGTTCATGAAGAATACGGTTTTCTTTTTTTTTACATTATGGTTTGTAGCATGTACTTCAAAAAATGAAGTTGTAAACGAATTATCTTTACCCAAGAAAGGGTATAAATTTCAACTTGTGCAACGAACGCAAGCGTTGATTCCTTCCACAGATGGAAATGTTACATGCAGTATTAATGATATCACAAAAGGTCAAACTGAAATTGTAATCAAAGAAAATGAAAATGTCCTGTTAGCAGAATCAATTATGGAAATGGAACCAATCAATTTTAAATTGAATGGTCATTCGTATACAATTACATGTACGTTCATGATGAACAAGTTAATCGGTCAGGATTATGCGCAATTTGAATTGGTAGAGAATATTCATCCTGATCAACAAGTGAAAGATGAAACAAAAGAAATAGAAACTCTGTTGAAAAAAATTGAATCCTCGAATGTTATTTTCATCCGTAATGGGAATCAATATACTGCTGAAGAGGCTGCTGATCATTTACGCAGTAAATTGGAACATGCTAATGGAAAGATTAAAACAAGGAAAGATTTCATTGATCAATTAGCAACAAAATCAAGTTTGACTGGGGAATTTTATCTGGTTCAATTAAAAGATGGCTCTAAAATAAAAGCTGCGGATTGGTTGAATAAACTATAAATTTTAAGTTTATGGATACGCCAACATTTGCCTTTCAACATTGATTGGTGTGTTTTGTGTTTTTCCATTGTGGAAGTAAATGCGCAATAATTCATAATTAACGGTTAGGGGAAAAACATCCATTTCTTCGATTCCTTCATAATATACATTTAAACCGTTAGGGACTTCATTGTTTGAATTCGTGATATCAAATCGAAAAACATATTCATTAGGCCTGATTTCCATTGATTGTAAGCACCTAACCTTATACCCCATTCCATCGATGTTTAGTTCCATTGAATCTACTTTATAGCCCGGTTGCGCAACTTTGAAATGAACGGAAAATCGTTCTCCCGATGAACAGCAAACTCCTCCTGCCCAGTTAACAATCGATACCCGCGCAGAGTCTTCTTGGCTTAACGAGTTGAAAGCAACAAATAAAATGACTATAAGATTGAAAAATTGTTTCATAGCTCATATTACCATAATGAGCTAAAAAGGTTCATTTGCATTTAAATTCTTTTTTAAGGTACATTATTTGTTACTCTCAAAGCAATCATTATTTTAGTGCTTATGAAAGCAATTGTTACATTTTTCCTCTTTGCCGTTTTTTTCTATTCTTCTTCATTTTCGCAGTCGAATGCAGGAATCTATAAATTTCGTTGGCGAGTAGATAGTCGTCTTACGAATAATTTTGTTGTGAACAATGCAGGTGGAAATCAATTGACCATACCTAGTATTCTTTATGATTCTGTATTGAGACGTGTAAATCAACTGGTAAGTCAAGAAATGCAGTGTAATACGCACATGTTATATCCAATCAATGATAAAGGAAAAGAATTAAAAACACCAAGTACTTCTGGGCAAGTTGGTGGATTGCCAAGAGGGACAAAGCGCCGCGCAATGCGAACGGAATACTTAGATTACTACGTGAAATTTAAAATTATCGTTGGTGTAAATAAAACGATGACAGTTGGAACTACAGGAGCAAATTATTCAAGATTAAAACCATATGTCAAGGTTAAAATGCGTGTCTATGGAATCAATAAGCGATTACAACGTTCAAAGCAATGTCGACAAGGTGGTTTCAACAGTATTGGTAGCTTTGAATTTAATGTTGGAGGCACAACAGTTACCAACACGAATGCTATGCCAATAGAACAAGTTCTAGACATGATATTTAAAGGCTTGAGTAAATTTGAATCGAAAGTCTAACTATTGGTAGTAATTATTTTTCATTCGTAACCAAAAGGTAATTACCTCTCAATTCTTCGTTGTAATATTTACCAGTCGACTGAGTTTCTTTAAACGATTGCCATACTTCTTTTGGAACATCTTTATGACAATAATTCCCATGATCTGTTTCAATGATAACATATCCAAGTTCACCATCACAACTATAAAAGGAAGCACCATAAATCCATGAACTTTCTGGTGTTCTAATTTTTTCTTTTACATTAAAATCGGTGGTTTCAATTTTTCGTTCTGCTTCTTCAAACGAAGAAAATTCATCAGGCAAGTACTCGCATCCATTTTTACTACAAGCTGTCAAAATCGCCAGCGAACAGCAGATATAGATTAGTTTGCTCATATGCCAAGGTTTTATACTACTGACAATTTACAAAACAATGCTGTAATGAAAAAATGGACTTTATAAGTGAGAAAAGAATCTGCTAAAAATTTAATTTAATAAACAACACCATCCATTATTCCGACCAACTTATCTTCTCGCAACGATTCTCCCCTATTTTTCAAATCTAAGGTAGTTAGAGGTGGCAACACTTCATTTGATTTCACCCGCTCACTTAATTCAATGCGCGGACGGTCAATTTCTTTTTCGTGAATGTAAATTGTTTTTCCTTCACGGTATTCAATAACGGTATCAACTTTTTTGTCGTGCATGTAAACAGTGTCGGCAGTCAAATAAATTGGCTTTTCAACGGTTTGATTAACAATTGTTTCTTTACGCAAGAAGAAAAATGTAATGATAGCCGACGCCGCTGCCGAAGTGAATGGAACGACAATCAAGCGGAATCGACTTGGAGACGAAACGGGGATTACAAGCGGTCGCGCTTCAGGAACACGAAATAATTCTTTACTTTCAATCATTACAAAATGTGTTTGATCAAATGCTTCTTGTGTTGTTTGGCTCAGTACAAACGCTTGTTCCTCGATTGTTAATTCTTTGAAATAGTTCTTTTCTTGAAGTGCTAAAAGTTGCTCTTGCTCTTTGTTTAATTGTACTTCCATTTTAACTCAATTTAAAGTGTTGTCCTGCTTGCTCAGGTGTAAATTCGTTCAATGCTTGTGTTATTTTCTTTGTCGCATAAAACAAGCGCGACTTCACGGTTCCTTCTGGTTGTTCAATGATTTCTGCAATCTCTTTAACACTCATTTCTTCCATGTAACGTAAAACAAAAGCCATGCGATGATGATCTTCCAATTGCTCAATCGCCTCTTTTAGCGACTGATTGAATAATTCACGATCCATTCGATTATCTGAAAAATCAAAATGAAAGTCAAACTCCTTACTTCCCTCTTCGATTCCTTCGTGAATCTTTTCACGATACGATGATTTTACCATGTTGCTAGCAATGGTAAACATCCAAGTATAAAAACGTTTCGTAGGATCGAACAAGTGATGTTTCTCCAGTATTCTGAGAAATAAATCTTGTACTAAATCATGCGACTTTTCTTCGTTTCCTTTGGTCATACGGAGAAAAAAGCCAAGTACTTTTTTACTGTACCTGGCGTGAATTTCCGTCAATGCTTCATTGCAACGTCGCGTCGAAAGCAACTGCATTAATGCTTCATCAGAGAAAGAATGAATATCTTTTTTAAGACCAAACATTTTATTCTGCTAATGCCTTTTGTATTTCAGCCTCAATGTCTAATTCTTTAGCGATGGAATCAATCAAACCTTTGTAATAAGCTATTCCTTCCAAGTCATCCGCTGTTTTCGAATGAAAATACAGTTTCATTAATGCTGGAAGATACATGTGCTTAATACGCGAATCTAAATCTCCATAACTATAGGAAAAGGTCTTTTCTAAATGATCAAGGAGAAAACGTTTCTCAAAATTGCGCTTTATGACAGCAATATTCTCTACATCTTCTAAACTGTAGATATACGTCAAACCTGTTAAATATAAATTATCAGTAATCATGGTATCCGCAAATAATCCAGATGCTGAGGTTGAAACATGCACTGGAATTTTAGCTTTGTTCTCGAAAATCTGTTTATAGAAAGCTGTTGAGCCCGGATTCTTTTTATCCATTTCTAAGGGAGCAAGACCCATTTCTTTAAACACTTTTGCTCGGTAGTCATCCATTTGAATCATATAGCTATTAATCACTCTTACATCCTTGCGGTAATTCATTGCTTCTTGCACAATCCAAAGTGCATAGGTATCATTATCCCCAGCTGTAAATACTATTCCATTCTCAGAAACTTCTGTCAACACATTATAAGCCCAATTCAATGCTCCAGCGGGCATACGATTGATTTCATACAATTTCTTTGCGATCTTCGTAAAGGTTGTTGAGTCACGTTCAATCTCTGATTTTATCAAATAATCCAGTAGCACTCGTGGATCATCCGGGTTCAGCTCAAACGCTTTAATTAAGTATTTTTCATCGTGATTTACTAAACTCCCATTCCAATACATAATATAATTTCCTTCAAATGAGTTAGGTATAGCGGCATAGGCATCTTTTGCTATTTTTGAGCATAATTCGAAGTAGCTCTTTTGCTCTTGTGAATTATTTTCACTTAAAATACGCAAAGCCCTTACTGCGCCATAATAATTCATCCAGGCCTCACCATTTTGATTGTTCGAATCGATTTCTGCTTTCCACAATTTCTGTTGCGATTTGTACCATTCAGCATCACGCCATTCAACAATTACACTGTGCACGGTTTGTTTCACTTGTATTTGTGCATTTGCTCCAAGTGATAAGAGCACAAAACTCATACATCCAATTAATTTTTTCATCTTCTTCTGTTTTATAAACTGTCTGGTGCATCTGCCCATTTCGGTTATACGTCAAAAGTATTACTCAGAAAGTTTCGCAACGTTCATTCAAATCAGAAAAAAAATAATTTAGTATATGTAGTTTGAGTTACTTTATCTCTTGAAATACTGCCTGCATATGTGCATACGACTCCAATAAAGCAGTTTGAATATTATTGAATTTCTGCTGTTGCTGAACAAATGACTTTTCAGTTTCGTTTACAATCGTCCATTCCGACGAACATGAATAAACAATTGTTTTTCCTTTCATTTGCTTTTTGAATGAATCGATTGTATAAACTATATTCGCATAAACCGCTTTTAATTCATCGCGCTGCTCCTTTATATCTGTCAAATCCTTTTCTAACAAATCGTATTTATCTTTATACAATCTTCCCATTTTAACTTTAAGTGCTTGAAGATCCTTTTCTATTAATGTTATTTTGCTATCTAAATCCTTTTGAGAAACTAAAAATGATTGTTGAATTTCTTCAAAATTTTGGCAGTAAGAGCTAACTTCTATTTTCTTGACAACAGGAACAATTTTTTCATTGACAAAATCATTCAATTTTTCAGCATCTTGAACAGTCAGATTAGCAATTTTTTCTAGTTCCTTAAATTTCAATTTCAATCCTTTTTTTGTGCGTTTAAATTGCTCCCACTCATTTGTGTGAGATGCAATTTTATCCTTTCCATTGGTGAAAGTTTTAAAATTTATATACAATTTACTCACATCACTAAGTAGCAATTGTATCTGATTTTTAGCCTTGTCGATTTCATTCATTGATTGACTGGCTTCGATAAATGGACTTGCTGAAGAGCCACAGTTTAAATTTTGATACTCAGCTTCAAAAGCTGTTATTTGCCCTAACAACCGATTGCAATTATCATTGGCTGATTTAATTGATGTATTAAAATTGGCGTCAATTTCAGATGTCGTATAATAAACTGTGCATGAAGTGCTTAAAAACAAGACGCCTCCTAACATTGAAAACAAAGTGGCTTTTAGGATATTTAACATGAAAAAAGAGGATTTGTACCAACCAAATATACAACAAAATGGAATTCGGCTATCAAGACAAAAGATCAATACTTCTTCTTTATAGGATTCTATTGGTCGATTTGTTAGAATTCAAAAGCTAAGTTCGGTCTTATTCTGAATAAAAGACTATTCGTAAAAAATCACATTGCAATAATTCCAAAGAATAGAACTTTTTATGATTAATTCGTGATCCTGCGGGCTCGACATGAATCAGATATAAGCACTTTTCTGGTAACGCAAAAATGGTGTTTTTATCAGAGTGACAATTGAAGTGAAAAATATTAGGCTTATAAGGATTTGGATCGGGTGATGGATTGGAAGAAATCCAAAAAAATGAATGAGAATCAGAATGAAAATGAGGTAAAACAAAAACGAGAATGAAGCTATCGTACTCATTCTCGTTTTGTTTTCGTGACCCCGTAAGGATTCAAACCTTAAACCTCTACAGCCGTAATGTAGTGCTCTATTCAGTTGAGCTACGGAGCCGTTTGCATGGGTATTACTACCGTATTGCGGGTGCAAATATAAGACGTTTTTTTCTTTTTACAAGTAAAAAAATGAAATTATTCTATTGTTGCACTTAAACCTCTGTCTAACAAGGCTGTACACATTGGCTCAAGACGTTCAAATTCCCCTCTTTTAACCTGACACTTGCCATTGTGATGAATAATCCATGTACATTGCTCTGCCTGAATCGGATTATGATCACAGACTTTAATCAAAGCATCAATCACAGTATCAAACGTATTTACATCATCATTGTATACGATTAAATCTTTTTGATCAACCAAAGCTTCTAAAACCAACTCATCAAATTCTACTTCTGTTAACATTTATCAACTTTTTGTGTTCTTACTCTTGAATTCGCAGTTCGGTAAATGGAATAGCAAACTCATTTAATTTATTTTCTAACTCTGGCAACTTTTCTTCTGTCACGCGAGAAATACGCAACTCGATTGTTTCTTCCGTTTGTTTCATTTCTCTTCTGAAATTGTAACGTAACAACCAATCAGCAAAATCACCTGGCAAACTTGTTGATGCAAAGGTAGCAATTACAGTTACTCCCGGCTCATCCTCAGCTTCCAAAGTTATCAACGTATCAATATCATTTCTGAACGCATACACAACTGGTAATTCATCTAAGCTATTTACTACAGTTGATTTCACTGTTTTATCAACTTCGTCGTAATAAAAACTTCCATGCGCATTGTAGCGATTTAAAACATCACGAGGAAATTCACTAAATGTCTTTTTCGTAACTATTTGGAATCGATTAAACTCTTCTTTTTTAATCTCTTCTTTCACTTCTTCAGTTGTAACCGCTGGAGTTGCGCCAACAATTTCTTTCGGCGTTTCAACCTGCGGCTTAATCGGTTGTTGATTCAATTCTAAAATTCCATTACCTTTTTCCTCTAACATCTTCATCGCATCGGCTATTGGAATACGATCTCCTTTGTAATATGCTGTAATAAATGCATCCTTAACACCTTTGTCAATGGCTTCTTGCTTTTTAGGTCGTGCTTCTTCTACTGAATTAAACATTCCTGAAGTGTAACGAATTTGGCCGTTCGGAAGACGTAAGGTATTCAATGGTGTTATTCCATTCAATGCCGCGGATGTAACAGGTCGATTAAACGCTCCTACTTGAACTGTAAAGAATAAACCAAGGTGTTTTTCGATTGGCTCGGCTTTCACCGCTCCAGGAGCTTGGTTATAGGTTAATTCATCAACTTTACTGATTTTAGTCGTATCACCCAAGCCCATTTTTTCTGCAGTGTTCGTTGCTACCTCAAGAACCAATTCATTTTCGCCTTTGGCAATGCATTGACCATTTGCCTCTAAGACTCTTGCTTCTGCCAAAGAGATTCGCTTACCATCACAATACGCTACAGCAAACGCATCTGCATATCCTAATTGTTTAATTTGATCTCGCGCCTCAACAACCTTTTTCGAATTATTGAAATAACCAGCCATGTATCTCGTAATTCCGTTGTTCAATTTTTCACCCGAAACAGGATTAAATTTGTTGAATAATGTCTGTGGAATTGGCTTCGCAAATGCACCAATTTGAACGCGGTAAACAAGTCCAGTTGGCGTTTTAACATCTACAGGAATAGGATTTGAAGCTGAATATGTTTCTGTTCCTGCCTCTTTAATCGTCAATCCATTTGCTGGCATTGGAACCAAAGCTGCAACTAGCGCAATACGTTGTATTGGTTGAATTCCTCGTTTTACCA
>JBDLVK010000043.1:0-36469 GCA_039804825.1 Bacteroidota bacterium | reverse complement strand
TATTTTTCAGAAAGAGAAACAGAATGAGAATGATGAAGGATTCGTTCAAGGAAAAAAATCTGACTTGATTTGGTTCGACAATACAAACATTAGAGGTACAAAAAAATAAAGGCTGAGATTTGTTCTCGGCCTTTTATTTTTTACCTCATTCTCACTTTCATTCTCGTTTAAAATCCTCTGTTGTAAAGCCTTTATTTTTCATTGCGAGAAACAGAATGAGAAAGAAAAAAACCGGAGTTCTGAACATCTCGCTCTTTTTGTTTTTCAAACTAAACTAATTTTCGTAATTTAAATGGAAACCTAATTCATTCACAATGTTTGAATTCCAAAAATTAAATGTTTACAAAAAAGCCAAATTGTTTCATATCAATTGCAAAAATTTAATCCTCGCAACCAAACTAGAAAGATTTGTTTCTGACCAACTTGGACGAGCCTCATTCAGTGTTCCGCTTAATATAGCAGAAGGTTCTGGTAAATTTTCCAAAGCAGACCGAAAAAACTATTTTACAACTGCAAGAGCTTCGGTTTTTGAATGTGTTGCTGTTTTGGATATTCTCGGTGATCAACGTAAAATATCGGAATCTAACTTTGAAACGTTGTTAAATGATGCAGATGAGTTGTCAAGAATATTGTTTGCGATGATAAAAAATCTGTCTTGAGTAATTTTGTTCTAATTGACAATGAATAGGTGTATCAACCACCTTAAACAAAAAACGCTCCTCATGGAGCGTTCGTTTTTATCCGTTATAAGCTTCGCATCTTACGTGGTGCGATTTCTTGTTACCTTTCTTCTTTTTCTTTTTATACTTCACTACTGTTGCTGAATCTGAAGTAAATGGAGCCGCAAATGTTGTCATGCTCATGCCAATTAATGACGCTGCTAAAATTAAATTTTTCATAAAAGTGAGTGTTGTTTGTTATTTCTAGTTCATCTAAAACGCAATTAATTCTAATTTGTTACATTTAATTTAATATTTATCAATTATTTATCTCTTGAAAAAGGTTAGTCGTCGTTCGTTTATTCCATCGCTAGGAGCTTTACTTGTGTTGCCAACGTTGACTTCGTTCCAGAAAAATAGTGATGAAACCCGTGCAACTATTTATCCAAAAGGATTAAAAAAAGGTGCTACAATCGGTTTATGTGCTCCAGCTGGACCGTCACATGATTTAACTGAAATTGATCATTTTAAGAAATTTCTCATCGATAAAGGATTCAATGTTAAAGAAGGGAAATATATTCGGAAACACCTTGGTTATTTTACTTCAACTGATGTTCAACGTGCAGAAGAATTTATGGAGTTTATTGAAGATTCTTCTGTTGATGCCATTTTCTTTACACGCGGTGGTTGGGGCTGTGCTCGAATTTTAGAATTGTTAGATTACGATTCTATTAAACATCACCAAAAAATTATCCTCGGATTTAGCGACATCACTTCTCTGCTAATTGCGATTACGCACAAAACTGGTTTGATTACATTTCACGGGCCGAATGGGAATGCAAGTTGGGAACAACCCAGTTATCAATGGATTGAACAACTTCTTTTTTCAGAAACTCCAATTTTGTATGAAGCAAAAGGCATGCAAACAACTTCTCAAAAATCCCTTGTTTCCGGTATTGCCACAGGTGAACTTATCGGAGGAAATTTGAGTGTTATTTGTGGGATCGTTGGTTCTAACTACTTTCCGACTTGGTCAAAGAAAATTTTATTTCTTGAAGAAGTTGGAGAGGAACCATATCGTGTAGATCGTATGCTAACTCAGTTAAAATTGAATGGAGCATTTGATCAGTTAGCTGGCATTGTTCTAGGTCAATTTAAAAAATGCATTGCTGAAGAACCAAATTGGGCTTTTACAATTGAAGAGGTCCTTGAACAACATTTTGGCAAGTTGAAAATTCCAGTTTTTAGTGGTGCACCTGTCGGACATATAAAAGATAAATACGTTTTACCAATTGGTCAAACCGTTGAAATAAACGCGGATAAATTTACGATTCGAACACTCGGCCCTTCAGTTGTGTTTTAATACACTAAAACATCCATTTTTGTTGGTGCTAAACTAACCTTAAGGGTTCCGCAAGCCAAATATTCGCCATCGGTTTCTGTTACAGCTTTACCGCTGATTATTTTAATTTCCAAATACGATGATTCAAAATAACTTGCCTCTGGGTGATTTATTGGTTTGCCTTGTTTCAAGGCTTTCAGGTTTCTAACGTAATCCATCAAGGAAACTTTTCCAAACAAAGTAATGCTAAGTTTTCCATCATTCATCTTCGCAAATGGATTGATTACTATACCATCCCCAAAAATAGAACCGTTGCAAAAAGCAGCCAGCAATACAACTCCTTCATAGTAAAAATTTTCTCCTACAATCTGTAAAACTGGTCTTCGGTATCCAATGAATGACCGTAAAATAGCCATCGCATAGGACGCCTTTCCACCCATATAATTTCGTTGTTTATCCAAAACCTCCACTACTTTGCCTCCAAAACCAACATCCCCAATATTGATGAAATAGCGCTTTTTATCTTCATAATCGATTTGACCTACATCTACTCGTGTATAGCAATTGTTCAAAATAGCTTCGTGTAAATTTTCTAACTTACATGTCAATCCCATACTTCGTACAAAATCATTTCCTGTTCCATTCGGAATAACCGCTAATTTCGGTAAATGCGTTTGCGCTTGCATCATACCGTTGATAATTTCATTTACTGTTCCATCACCACCAACAGCAATGATAACATCCATTTTATTTGTACAACACTCAATTGCAAAATTCACGGCATCCTTTTGACCTTGCGTTTTATAAATGATCGTGTTCATTTCAGATGACTTGATACACGTTTGCAAGGCATTGTTAACTGCTTCAGATTGCTTGCGATAAGCATTTATGATGATACCAACTTTAATCATGTCAATCAAAAGTAAAAAAAATTACTTCAAACAAAAATGGCACCCTGATTTAGGATGCCATTTCTGTTACGATATGCAGTTAGTCTTGCAACATCGGCACTTCCGTACCTGGTGATGCAAGAGCGCTTTTAATTTTCGCTTCTAATTCTTCCATCAGTTCAGGATTGTCTTGAATCAATGATTTTACTGAATCGCGTCCTTGACCCAAACGTGTCTCACCATAAGAGAACCAAGATCCACTTTTCTTAAGAATATTTAAATCAACTCCAAGGTCAATAATTTCACCAACTTTTGAAATTCCCTCTCCGTACATAACATCGAATTCTGCTCTTCTGAATGGTGGAGCAACTTTGTTTTTCACCACTTTCACTTTCACACGATTCCCTAATACTTCTTCACCTTCTTTGATTTGTGCCGCTTTACGGATATCAATTCGAATTGATGAATAAAATTTCAATGCGTTTCCACCAGTTGTTGTCTCTGGGTTACCGAACATCACACCAATTTTATCACGCAACTGATTAATGAAAATACAACATGTTCCAGCCTTGTTAATTGAACCTGTTAATTTTCTCAATGCTTTGGACATCAAACGCGCTTGAAGTCCCATTTGTGAATCACCCATTTCACCTTCAATCTCTGCTTTTGGTGTTAAAGCCGCAACAGAATCTACGATGATTAAGTCAATCGCTCCAGAACGAATTAAATTGTCTGCAATCTCCAATGCTTGTTCACCATTATCGGGTTGTGAAATCAACAAATTGTCAATATCAACGCCTAATTTCTTTGCATAAAACTGATCAAATGCATGCTCAGCATCAATAAATGCAGCAATACCCCCTTGTTTTTGCACTTCAGCAATTGCATGAATAGCCAAGGTCGTTTTACCAGATGATTCAGGACCATAAATTTCTATCACGCGACCTTTTGGATACCCATTTACACCCAATGCTAAATCCAAAGTAATTGATCCTGTTGGAATCACTTCCACTTTCTCAACTGGGGAATCCCCCAATTTCATTACGGCACCTTTACCGTATGCTTTATCAAGCTTCTCCATTGTTAATTGAAGCGCTTTTAATTTTTCTGTGTTAACTTCTTTCTTAACTGCCATATCGTTTTTGTTGTACTATTCTTTACTCGTACATAAAGAATAGTGGTTAATAATTGTTTAATGTGATACAAATGTATGTTCAGTAGATCGTAAACTACTTACGTTCTTCTAAACTAATTGAAAATTTCTAAAATTTCTTCTGCGTGAGCTTTAGTTTTTGGCTTTTCGATGATGCCAACAATCTGTTGTTCTTCATTAATTAAAAAGGTTGTTCGGTGAATTCCATCGTATTCTTTACCCATGAATTTCTTTGGCCCCCAAACACCAAATGTTTCAATTACCTTTTTGTCTTCATCTGCAATTAATGGAAAAGGCAAGGTAAACTTGTCAATAAACTTTTGATGCGAAGAAATTGAATCTGCACTAACTCCAAGAATTTGGATTCCATTGTCAGTTAATAATTTGTAATTATCTCTCAAATTACATGCTTGCACAGTGCAGCCAGGTGTGTTGTCTTTCGGGTAGAAATAGATGGCTAATTTCTTTCCTTTAAAATCATTCAAACTGATCGTCTTTCCATTTTGATCTGTTGCTGTAAAAACCGGTGCTGTGTCTCCTACTTTTAAATGTTTCATTTTGCTAATTATTTAAACATTGTTTTGACGATTTATTAATCAAATATAAATCGAATTTTCATATAAACAAAAAATAGAAGCATAAAATGTTTAAATTTTCGTCAAATTTTTGACAAGAAAAAAGCCTAACATCTCTGAAAGGCTTGTTTTTAAAAGGTCTTACACTTTTACTAATTATTCTTCTTCAACTACTAAAGCGTTGAATTTTTCTTTCAATTCGTTAATTGATTTGATTTTCTTACGCGCCTGATCAGCATATAAGGCATCATTGTTTTTTTCATGAGCTGCCAATTCCTCTTTTGCTTCGAGCAATTTTGCATCCAATACTGTATTTACATATTCTATGTTCTGAGGCATGAACATTTGTGTATAGTATCCGCCATCTGCGCTTAAATAAGCATACAATTCATATGACTGTGATACCATGTCTAACTCTTGGCGCGAAATAAAATAGGTCAATGAATTCATCATACTCAATTGATCAAAGCCTTGAAGTATTTTACCTTTTATAGCAAGTTCAAAGAATGAATAATTTTCTTTTTTTCCATACGAACCGTACAATTGACCAATGCCAGCTAACATTTTTGATGATTGCTCCGATTCTAATTTCTTCGCTTTCTCAATGGCTTTATCTGGATTTACCTTTCCAAGATTTTTAAGTGCTGCAGAAATTACTGAATACGATTGATCTTTTTCGATGCGGTCAATATAAATTGCTTCAGCATCTGTTCCTTCCAAATTGTTCGCTAAGTAATTCAAAGCAGCTGCTCTAACAGCAGAATTTGGATCATTACTTGCCAAATCTTTTACCAAAGCCATGCCTTTTGTGCGGTTCTCCAAGGTCAACTTAGAAGCTTTTTCAATCGCCAATAATCGAATGTTCCAAAACTTATCGTTCAAAGCATCTAAAATTAATTGTTGTCCTTTTTGCTCTTTATTTTTTGTTCCCAACATTAATCCTTCCTTTCTAGCATGGTAGCGTTCACCGTTATAGTATTGGAAAATGTATTGATCCGTTGGTTTTTCTTCACGCACTTTCGCTAACAACATTTGTTGATAATCAAAAATCACACATTTTAAAGTTCCAGCATAAGGCAATTCAAATGAATTAGTCAAAGCATCCACAACAACTTTGTGAATGTGCTTTCCATTGTCATCAAACACAGCAATTTCCAACGGTAATTTAAAAATTGGAGATAATTCTAAATTTTGTTTTTGACTTACACTAACCGTTACTGTTTTCTTAACCTCATCCAAACGTTGGTTCACGTCAAGAACTGGATGTCCAGCTGCTTGAAACCATTGATTGAAAAACCAATTCAAATCTTCACCACACACCTCTTCAAACGCAATACGCAATTGATGAAATTCTGCAGGTTTAAATTTATTTGTGTTTAAGTAATTACTTATTCCTGCAAAAAATGCCTCATCGCCAATGTAATTGCGCAACATGTGCAAGATTCTTCCTCCTTTATTGTAGGAATGACCATCAAACATTTGTTCTTTATCTTCATAATCGAACCAAATCAAATTATGATATCCTTGCATTTGTCCTGTTTGATAATAACCATCGGCTTCTCCTTCTGCTTGGTAATCAGCTTCGTCAATTCCGAAACGATGTTCATCCCACAAATACTGCGAATAGTTTGCAAATGACTCATTCAAAGGAAGATTCGACCATGATTCACACGTAACTAAATCTCCAAACCAATGGTGAAACAACTCATGCGCAATCGTTGATTGATCGTTTCCATCCAGCAATTCACGATCCGTTTTATAGACATAATCTCCGAAAACAACAGCACCTGTATTTTCCATTGCCCCAGAAACATAGTCGCGCACTACAATTTGGTTGTACTTGTCCCACGCATATTCATAGCCCAACAGCTTAGAAAAATGTGCAATCATATTCGGCGTTTCACCAAAAATTGCTTTTGCGTATTGTTCATATTCGGGCTCAACGAAGTAGTTGACATCCATTTTTGTCCCATCTGGACGCGTGTACGTATCTTTCACCACTTTGAATTCACCAACTCCCATCATAAATAAATAAGGAGCGTGTGGCAATTCTTGTTTCCAATAATCTGTGCGCGTTCCATCTGTGTTTTTCTTGGAACTAATTAATTTACCATTTGATAAGGTTGTGTATTTATCCTGAACTGTAATGTAAATTTCTTGGGTCGTTTTCACATTCGGTGCATCAATTGTTGGAAACCAAACAGAACTCGATTCCGTTTCTCCTTGTGTCCAAATTTGTGGCATTTTTGATTTATCTTCTCCTTTTGGATTGATAAAATACAAACCTTTATCAGATGTAATTGCAGCACTTCCACCAGTTGTGCGTTCATCTGGTTTAGCAACATAGGCAATTGTTAGGGTGTACTTATCTTTACGCGTATAAACTTTGTTCAATTTGATCTTTAAATAAGAACTATCATACGTATAATTCAATTTATTTCCATCCAATTGCACAGAAAGAATGTCCATTCCTTTTGCATCAAGAATTAAACTGTCGGATGGATAAAAATGAGGTTTAGCCGTAATGGTCGCAATTCCATTCATGCGCGACTTCGTCCAATCAAAATTCACTTCTAATTTCGTATGAATTAAATCTGTGTAAATCGTTTCTGTCGCCTGGTAAACAGCACGCTGCTGTTCAAGATATCCTTCCTCAAAACCATCAAAGCGGATTGAATCTTGTTGCGTTTCACCATTATATTGGTCTGAAACAACATCATTATCATTCATTTTTTTGCTACCACATGCTGCAAGCAAGAAAAGGCTAAAAATTATTACACTATTTTTCATCAATGAGTTACTTTTTTACAAATCTGAAGAAATAATTTCAATTCTTCGCATTAAAATACTCCAAGGGATTTTGTTTCTATTATTTTTGCATTAAATACATGATAAATGGCAAATCGCGTTTGGAATATTGACGGAAAGGAAGTAGTTGGAACTGAAGGTTCTGCAATCCGTTGGGATGATCATCAATTTTTTACCTTGACTTACAAAGGTCAAAAGTTTTTTGGTGAATTATTGGAAGATAAATCCGAAGAGAATTATTTAAAAATAAAAATCAATCAACGCGTTTTTGAAGTAAAAAAGAAAGGTGAGTTGGATGATTTGATTTCAGCATTAGGATTAGATGTTCCGAAAGTGCGAAAATTGAAAGAATTACAAGCTCCAATGCCAGGACGAATTGTTCAAGTGGCCGTTCAAATCGGTCAGGAATTGAATGTTGGAGATGAACTACTTTCCCTAGAAGCCATGAAAATGGAAAATGTATTAAAAGCGGAAGGAGTTGGGGTTGTTAAAGCAATTCTAGTTGAAAGCAATCAAGTTGTTGACAAAGGAACCGTTCTTATTGAATTTGAATAAAGAACATCAACTATAAAAGAAAAAGGGAAACAATAATTGTTTCCCTTTTTTTAGTTTTTTACTTCTAAGACAAATGCTTTTCTAATAATTAGTGGGTAAACTGAACCAAATTCTAGAATACACCATTCTTGAAATTTTTTAATTTCTTCAGCATCGGTTATCCATTTCAATGCTTTGTTCAATTCCTTTTGAAACAATTGAGCATCAAAGCTCACTGTCTTCAGAATTTTCTTCGTCAGTTCAAGCATAGTTCGTGTGTTTGTTGAAACCAAATTAACGAAAATAATTGAACCTTCGTATTCACTTGAATGTTAAAAAAAAGAAAAAGGGATTCAATTACTTGAATCCCTCTCACTATAAAGTATGTTTTTATTATGGAATAAACTTCTTTTTAATGACTTGATAAATTTCCAACGTTGTTTTGTCATACACATAAATTAACAAGTGCATGTTTTCAGCATTGTGCGTTGTTGCTTGACCTTGAGGAGCCAGTTGATCAGGAACAATTCCGCTGTAATTCACATAATATTTGCCATTGGTAATCAGATCGTCTGTCAGGGTTCTTCCCCATGTTTGTCCATCAATTGAACCCCGGAAAATATCACGGTGAACATAATCTGGTACAATCACTCCATTGTTTAATTGTGTCCCAACTAAAGTGTCCTCCATCATACACACAACGATTCCCAATTCGTTTGTTATTGATGCATCTTTTTCAATCTCGGTATGTAAGAAAAAACCTTTTTTTGGTGTCTCGTAATAGTTCAATTTTGCCTTAATGGCCACTTTCAAAGGAGATGCTAAAACATTGCTAACTCGCGTGCTCCAATTTCCAGAACCAGAAAAATACTCACCCAAGTCATTGGTTCTATTCACAGTTCCAGCGGGATTTCCAAAAAAGCCAGTATTTGGTAATGTTGTCCCAAAATAATAACCCAAATCCAATCCATTTTCATTGGTAAAATCAATTATAAAATTGGGTGCTAAAATAGCTTGAAAAGAGGACATCCCAGTAGATGAAGCATGAACGCTAGCTACAAAAACACGTGTTGGATTAGCTTCATGCAATGCGTGAGCAACCGTTCCTGCTGCTGGACATGCTGTACAGTTGTGCCCCGTATAATCTTCAATCAACGCATTACGATCTGGATCATCATTCGGTAACAAGGTAAAATCTGGCCATTCATTCGCCACATAATCGCTCCAATTTCCGGGATAGATTGTTGTGTCTAAATCAACATTTACTGCTGGCGGAAAAGGATTTTCAACATGATCGCACGATGCGCCAAGAAATCCTAAACCGATGATTGCTGCGTAAATTAATTTTTTCATAACGCTATTTTTTAAAAACTTTGAGTAAATGAAATCGTTAAACCATTCGAAGCTGGAACTGGTCTACAAACACCTCCAACACAGAACAATCCTGCACGTTGTCTTCCGTAAGAAACTGTTAAACGCGTAGCATCATGAATGTATCCAACCGAAAGATATGGGTGATGTGCGCGGTGATCTACATGTGGATTTCCAAAATTGTATTGATCCATCACACTTACAAACAAGTTTGAACTAATTGTATATTCTAAAACAACTGTTGCCCAATCTCCTTTATCAACTGGAGTACCTTTTAATGAATGTGTTTCATTTCCTAAACTATCTCTACGATTCACAATTAAGGTTTGGAATTCAGCACGAATGGATTGGTGGTTTTTGAACTTATAACCCAATTCAACCACAACAATATTCGACTTAATAAATCCTTTTTCCTTAGTTACAGTGGCAACATCATTGTTCAAAGTAATGTTGTAATAACTCAAAATCATATTGAAATTCTTAGAGAATTTCTTTGTTATGTTAAAGTTGATATCTCTCCAATACAAACTATCGCTCATATCAAACAAACCACTTGTATAAGTAACACCAGTCGAATCTAATGGATCTATTCCTGAAGTGTGACGCATCGGACGATACGCAGTCGAGAAATTCGCGTTGATTGAAGTTCCATATTTTCCTCCAATTTTCGATCCTTTTTTAAAGGTATAAAGCACCTCAGCTTGGTAAGCAATTTCACCTACTGGTTGTGTTGCATATGGATACAATGACGCAACCAAGTTATAAGTGTGCGTTTTATTCAATGATGGTAAATAGTTAATCAATACATTTTGCAATTGCTTCGTTCGATCTGAACGGTAACTCATGTTATCAACTGATTTGGCAGACAATAGTATTCCCAAACCTTTTTGCGTGTATCCTAAATTGAAAACAGCTGCATGACCAGGATTGTAAATGTAGCCATTGTCTTGGGATGGATCTTGACCTTTATAAACATATTCTCCATCCAAGGTGAATTTACCGTAGCGTAATTTTGCTCTTCCACCAAAGCATCCCACATTTTCAGGTAAAATCAAATCTTCATTGTCATCTTTTTGGTACTTACTCACAAATGAACCACCCAAAGTAATGTCTAATTTTTTGTCGGCTAATTTATTAAATGTTTCATTCAAATGCATTTCACCATCAAATCCGCGCGTAATTCCATCACTGTGAACAATTCTTCCTTCTAAAAATGCATAACGCTGATAACCATAAACACCTTTTATTGTGATTCCTTTATATGGACGCAGAATTAAGCGCATTCCATCCAACATGTTATCGTAACCCAATGCACGATCTTCGTAGGCACGCAAGGCTAAACCAGAACCAAATTGTTCGTAAATTGAACCAAGTGTAACATCAACAAAGTCATTTGCATATCCAACATAACGCATTCCAATTCCTGTTCCATCGAATGTTGAAGGATAGCCTTGAATTCTCGGTAAATACGATTCAAAACGCATACCTGCACGGAAATTTCCTTGCGTGTAAAAAACGTTCATGTAGGAATTCAACAAACCTTTTTGGGCAGGTTGAGTTGCCCCGATGATCGAATCTTCATTCAGATATTGAAACGTACTTTCAATATTTCCAGTAAAATTTCCGGTAGAAACTTGACCAAAAGCTGCAAGACTTCCGGTCAAAATTGCCGTGCTAATAAGTAGTTTTTTCATTCATTAAGTAGCTTTGAAGGAAGAACAATTAGGTCTTGCCCTTCCTTAGAGAATTGGAGGTATTATTTTGCTGAAATCTTTTTGATTTCTTCGTATAATTTTTCTTCGTCGCCAGCAGCGTAATTGTTGTGAGAATACACAATATTACCATCTTTATCAATTAGGAACGTGTGTGGAACATTGTTCACACCCATCGCACGTTTAAAATCACCATTCGTATCCATTAATACTAGGTATTCCCATGCTTTTCCGTTTGCATAGACAGCAACAGAATTCATAGTTTTTTGGTCGTCGATTGAAACTGCTACTAAGTTAACACCCGTTTCTTCTTGCCAATCTGGGTACAATTCATGGATTGCATTTAATTCACGTTTGCACGGTGCACACCAAGTTGCCCAGAAACTAATCACAACTGGACCTTCAAATCCTAATTCAGCAGTGTTTACAACATTGCCCTCCATGTCTTTTAATTTAACCGATGGAAGTTGTTTTACACCTTCTGAATGTGTTTCAGTTGTTGTTTCTTGTGCCATTGAAGAAAGGGCGAATGTAATTCCTAGAAATAATAAGATGACTTTTTTCATTTTGTATCGTTTTATGTTTTAACAGTTCTTTTCAAAAACCTTGCCGATATCAAAGATACACTTCTTACGGCGTGTTTACAAAAATAGAATCAAAACAACTCTTGAAATCCTAAGTCATAATTCGTGTTGCTTTTGAGCAATTAAATCGATAATATGAAAACAATCCAAAACGTTTGGCATACTTTTTTCTTTCAATCTTAAAAATTTAGGATTACAATGAACTGGTGTTTTTAGAATTTTTTGTATATCTTTATTAGCTATATTTGATGTTGAATACACTCATACTAATGAATATGAAGAAATTAATACTAGGTTTTACAGCAATTTGTGCATTGTCATTGACAACAGTAAAAGCTCAAAGTGGGGTTGAAATACGATTAGATGGAGTTGGTGCGGACTTAGCAGGAACAACACATAATGTGAATTTATCAATGAGTTCTACTGAATTGACAAATTTGGGTAATGGAACTGGATTATATGAAGTACACTTCGATGTAACCAATAATACAGGAGCAGATGCACAATGGAAAATTACACGTAAAAAAATGAGTGTTCCTACAACGTGGATTGATCAAGTTTGTTGGCCGCCACAATGTTACAACGCGAATGGAGATGTATATTCTACTCCAAATACTTCTGGTAACCCTGCTCCAACTGTTGTGAATGGAACTGCAATGACAACAAACGCAGCTGTTGCAGAAATGAAACCAAGAATTACAATTGATTTAGGTGCTGCTTCAACAGGACTATATCGTTACTATGTAACAGATGCTGCAACAGGCACATTCCTAGATTCAATCGATTTGAACATTAACTTCGCATTAGCGGTGAACCCTATCAAACAAAATCCAACAATTAGTTTGAGTCCAAACCCTGCAACAGACAATGTAACTGTTCAATTAGGGAATGCTGAAACAGGTTCAGTTCGAATAGTAGATGCACTTGGTAACGTTGTTTACAACGAGCAAATTGCAAATGGAACTAAAAGTATCGATGTTTCTAACTTCAAAAATGGTGTTTACTTCGTTATTATCGATCCAGCTGATGCAAAACCAGTGAACCGAAAATTGATTATTAGACATTAATGTCAAATTCAAAATACCTAAGGCCGCTTTTTTAGCGGTCTTTTTTTTGCCTAAACATTTCTACTTGATGGAATTGATGATTCTTAAAAGGTATTCTTATATTTGAAAAACACATCAAAGGCCAATAAATTTGTTAAAAGAAGAGTATTTCATTGCACTAAAAGCTTCTGTCAAAGCGTCAGAAGTGATTATGGATTACTATTCACAAGGATTTGATATAGAAATAAAAGCGGATGGTTCACCTGTCACCCAAGCTGATTTAGCTTCCTCCGAAATAATTGAAACTTTTTTATCACAAACATCTTTTCCTATAACAAGCGAAGAAATGGAAAAAATACCATTTGATATTCGCAAAGAGTGGACAGATTCCTGGTGTGTTGATCCTTTAGATGGAACAAAAGAGTTTGTCAAAAAAAATGGTGAATTTGCCGTAAACATTGCTCATATTCAAAACAATGAACCCGTTTTTGGACTTATTGCTTCACCTGTCAATCAAGAAATTATTTTTGGAGGTAAGGCATTCGGTGTTTTTATTTCTTCATTTGATAGGATTAGCGACCCTGCTAAATGGACGCGCATTGAACGTAAAGAAACATTGACAAAAACACTGGTAATTGCAAGTTCACGCACGCACAATTCAGGTCCAGTTTTGAATTACATCAATCAATTAAAACCGCATTTTTCAGAAATTAACTATTTGAAAAAAGGTTCCTCGCTTAAATTTTTTGATTTAGCACAGGGATTTGCTGATACCTATCCGCGTTACGCACCAACGATGGAGTGGGACATTGCACCTGGACAAGCAATATTAGAAGCCTTGGGTGGAACTGTGCATCATGCAATTGAAATGGAACCTTTAAAATACAACAAAGAAAACTTGACGAATCCCTATTTTATCGCCAACACTCAAGCTTTTATCAATCATTTTGCGTGAAAAGAAAACTCTTGACATATGGCTTTCTGTTTGTTGCTTTACTTTCTAATTCGCAACAAAACACTGTTTTGATTCAAAGTTATTTTAAAGATCAATTGTTCAACAACGCGCGCAACGAAAAATATGTTGGATCTTCATTTCTTCCAGTATTAGAAAGTGACTACAACTTAAATTTAATCATTCGCGATTCAAGTATTCAATATTATGACTTTACTGAGGTGATCTTCAAAAAACACTTACTTGAAGCGAAAGGAGACAATTACAAATTGACCATTTCTCCAACATTTGACTTTTCAAAAAGCAGGGATTTAAGCGACACAACCAAACCTGGCTTGTTTCAAAACACACGTGGACTATTCATTGAAGGAGATTTGCTCAAGAATTTTTCCTTCATGACTTCTGTCTATGAAAATCAAGCTCATTACAATTCTTATGAAAGTTCTTACTACTCATCTGTAGGAGAAATGTATCCTCAAGGAACAAATTACTTGACACAAAACGCTGTTATTCCAGGTGCTGGTAGAACAAAACCTTTCAAAAATGGAGGATTTGATTACGCCTATGCCATTGGAAATATAGTTTATCGTCCACTTCCTTCACTGGCAATAATTGCTGGAAATTCTTCTCAATTTATTGGTGATGGCCATCGCTCAATTTTACTTTCGGACAATTCAGTTTCGGCTCCATTTTTTCGCGTTGATTATAAAATCTCACATAAATGGGAATTCAATTATTTGCGCTCAAAATTATTTAATTTGATGCGTCGACCATTGAGCACAACTGTGGAAGCCTATTACGAAACAAAAGGATATTCCGTCAATTATTTAACCTACAAGCCAATTGATCGATTTTCAATTAGTCTTTTTGAAGGAATCATTTGGTCGAAAGGTGATTCAATTACATCCACACATGTACACCCGCTATTTTACAATCCAATACCGTTTGTTTCCGGTTTGATACTAAACAATAAAGAAATTAACTCAATGTATGGACTGAATTTATCTTACGCTTTAGAAGCAAATCATCGTTTTTACGGACAAATTGGATTTAGCAATTTAGAAGTTAAAAACTCAGCTTTTCAATTCGGTTATCGCGGTTACAATTATTTTGGGTTAAAGGATTTCATGCTTCAATTGGAATATAACAATGTGGCGGAAAACACCTATAATGCTTCAGTAAGTCGTTTAAATTATAGCGCTTACAATTTACCAATGGCTCATGTTAAAGGCAATGCGTTTCAAGAGATGTTGCTACGATCTAATTATTCTTATAAGCGCATATTTCTGGATGTAAAAGCAAGTTATTACCTGCTGAAAAACTATAATACGCTGAGCTTGCTGCCCGTTGATAAAAACTTACCAAGTTCCAATGGAAACATTTTTTTGAGCCAAATTGAAATTGGTTATCGATTCAATAAATTGTTGAATTTTAGTGTGTTTAGTGCTTGGCTGTTTCGAACTGAAAACACGAGTCTCACACATTTAGTTACAAATCAATTTACTGTTGGACTTCGAACAGCACTAATTAATCATTACAACGACTTTTGATGAAATTTTTACTTTACATAACTTTTTTCGTCAGTTTTTGCGGTTATTCGCAAGGAACAGTTGGTTTGCTATATGAAGAAATGCCAAATGATTCGGTTCAAAAAACAAGCGTTTCCGTGCACATAGGTTATTTTCCACAGACACGTTTAATCAATAAAATAGCAGATTCAACAGGAGTAAAAAAATCCTATTTATCCATAACTGGTTTAATTGATGGCGGAATTCGTTATTCAGATCAAGTGGAATTTCGTGCAGGCTTAGGACTTCAATTGGAAAGCACGATTAAAGAAAAGTGGTTTATTCGTTTCGCAGGTGTTGAAGGATTATCGCGAGCAGATTCTATTTATCAACCTAAAGCGTACATTTTTAACCCTAAAGGAAAAAACTTCTTGTATACTGATTTAAGAGGGCGTTTATCTTATACACCAAATTCTATTTTTAATTTTCAAGTCGGACTAGATCACAATTTTATCGGAGAAGGAAATCGTTCTATGTTTTTAAGCGATTACGGTAAACCCTATCCTTTTGGTCAAATCAAAGCACGTTTTTGGAGAGTAGAATATTCTGTTTTGTACCAGTTTTTCAGAGAACAAGCGGGTGACAAATGGAAATCGAAAAACGGGGTTACACATCATATCAGTTTGAACGCCACGAAATGGTTGAATATTGGTATTTTTGAATCTGTTATTTTCCTCCCAAAAGACACTTTGCTCAATCGTGGATATGACGCTGAATATTTGAATCCTGTCATTTTCTATCGTCCACAAGAATATGCGATGGGCTCCTCTGATAATGTTGTTTTAGGATTAAGTTTCAGTGCTAACTACAAAAAACATATGTTGTATGGACAGTTTATTCTCGATGAATTTTTATTGGCAGAAGTGAAAGCTAAATCCGGTTGGTGGGCAAATAAATATGGTGGACAGTTAGGAGTCAAAGGTCGATTTGAAAGTAAAAAAGCTAAATCATTCTATCGCCTGGAATATAATTTTGCACGTCCTTATACCTATGCACATTTAAATTCTGGGCAAAATTATGGCAATCAAGGAATGACTTTGGCTCATCCTTATGGTTCAAATTTTATGGAATTGTTGGGAGAATACAAAGTGCAATTAAAAAAATGGTCGCTAAAAGGTTTTGCAAGCTATTTCCTTCGTGGATATGACAAAGATGGCTTCAGTTATGGAGGTAACATTTACCAACCTTACACCTTGCGTCCATCTGATTACGGAAATTTTATTGGACAAGGATTAGGAAATAATGGTTTGCGCTTGAGTCTTTCCATTTCTTATCAACTTGTCGCTGACGGCAATATTCAGGCTTTTTTTGAAAACCAAGTACGGTACGACAGCGCGTTTAAATCAACGATGTATATCCCAATGATCGGAATTCGAAGTTGTTTATGGAATGATTATCGAAATTATTAATAAAAAAGCGACCATATTTCTATGATCGCTTTTTTTGAGTCCCTGCACATCGTAAAATTGGTAGGTTAAGTGTCGGGAGCATCAATAAAAACGGGGAACAATTAGTGGAGAAGTTTATTCTTAACTTTTACCAACCTCAACCTAAACATGTATGGGATCCTCTCTACTAATCGAATCACCGTTCATAAGCCAATAATATGTCGTAATTCGACTTCGGTGACACTGCGTTTTACGCCTTCTTGATTTAAATATGTGCGGTTAACCAGTCGACCGTGAATTGCTACTTTTTTTCCTTTTTCGGCATACTGTTCGATGAACTGAGCCATGTTTCCCCAGGCAAAAACGCGGTGCCACTCGGTGTCGGATTTAATTTTCCCATTATTTGCTCGATACGTTTTATCCGTCGCTATGCTAAAGCGTGCAACCTTGTTTCCGTTATCGAAATTTGTTATTTCAGCTTGAGTGCCAATGTTTCCAACGAGTGTGATGTGATTTCTAAGTGTCATGTTTGTGAATTTTAGGGTGAAATGAATTGTGTATTTGTGTGTAATAACGGGTGAAGTATTTTGGACCTTTTACCAAAGAATTGAGCATTTACGACTTGTGCTCCAACTCATTCTTATTACTGATGTAGTTGATTAAGCCTTGAATGATTTTTGAAACTTCCTTAGCTAATGCATATAATTCAGCAGTTAATTCTGATTCGAAATACCCAAGCTCTTTTGCAAGTATTAGTTGCATTGTTAAGGAAGCGGTAGATCCTTTAGCACCACGAAGAAAATCAATCGTCATGGTAGGAATTGTTTGCTCGTATCCGGCGGCTATTTGACTACAAATTGCAATTGCTGTTTGTTTCATTTGAATATCGAATTGTGGATCAACAAGGTTCTCCTTTTCTTTTAGTTGTTTGAATACAGTAATCAACAATTTGTGCCCTTTTTGCCATGCGATCAAATCTTCAAATGAAAATAGTTCTTTTCGTTGTGTCATTGCGCTTGTCCCCATTTACAGAATAATTAAATCATTCACTTCCACCTCTGAGACAAATTTTCGCTGTCCTTCTTGTTGATAAAAACGAGAAACTAATTTTCCTTCAACGGCTAAATCCATTCCTACTTGACCAAGTTCTTCGATAACTTGTACCCAACGTCCCCAAGCAGTTAACTGATGCCATTGACTTCTTGTTTTGGTTTTTCCTGATTCATCCAAGTACATTTCTTTTGTTGACATGGTGAATTTTGCAATTTTTCTTCCGCTTGGTAATTGCACAACTTTTGGTGCAGAGCACACTTTTCCTATTAAATTAACGTGATTCATTTTTCGTGGTTTAAAATGGAGCCGCCTAAACGGCTCCGGGATTGGTAGATTAGGTTTATTTTTGTGTTGCATCCGATTTTGGCTGTAAAAGCAAAAATTCTGTTGCCTCAATGATGGTTCCGTAGCGCTTTTCACCTGTTTTTGTTTCATAAGTTTGATGTACAAGCTTGCCTTCAACAATTACTTCTTGCCCTTTATTCAAGGCTTTTTTAACTCGTTCAGCGATTCTTCCCCAAGCATTAATTGTATGCCACTGTGTGTTATCGTGCCACTGTCCGTTTTTGTCTTTGTAACTCTCATTTGTTGCCAATGTGAAACGAGCCAATGTTCTTCCTGTTTCGAAAGTTGTTACTTCTGGTTGTGCTCCAAGGCGTCCAATCAAACTTACTTTGTTGCGTAATGTGTTCATGTTTGTAAAAATTTAAAAAGTTTGAAAAATTTGTTAACTGTCTGATCAGAAGTCGTTTTCTGAATTCGACTGTCAAATTCGAAAGATACTGTCAGAATAACCACTCATTTTTCTTAAAACAAATACAAGTGAAAGTCAATAATATACAGAAGTACTTGTCAGTAAATTCATATATAATAGAAGTACTTGTCAGTAAAAAACAAACCCAATAAAGTCCACTCATTTTCTTAATAAATTATAACGAGTCCATGAAAAAGTTAAATAGTTTTCCTCGAAATTTGTATGAATTAACAAATCAAAGTCTAATGATCAGGAGACGATTTATAACAAAGTACACCTCCCTTTCCGGTGCAATAATAAGTTCCAAAGTGGGTACGAACATTTGGTTTGAATCTAGCCTGGAAAAAGACTTTGCGCTTACACTTGAATATCATCCTGCTGTAAAAAGTTTTACAGAGCAACCGGTAACAATAGAGTACTTTCAAAATAAAAAGACTAAAATATATACCCCTGATTTCCTTGTAGAGTTTAATGATCAGATTCATGTTCCTTGGTTATGTGAAATTAAACTCAGGAAGGATTTGCGTGCGAACTTTTCCGAATATAAGGCTAAGTTTAAAGCGGCAGTCGAGTTTGCTAAAATTCAAGGTTGGGAGTTCAAATTAATAAATGAATTACATTTTAGAACAAGCTTGCTTGAAAATTTGAAATTTCTTAACCAATACGAATTCAAATTCGTTGATCCTCATTGTCAGCAAATGATAATTAATCGAGTTGAAGATCTAGGTTGTACAACTATTAAGGAGGTAATTACGTCAATTTCTGATGCAAATCCAAGTATTCAAGGTAAATGTATTTATGCCTTGTGGTACCTGCTGAAAGAATCACTGATTGGCTGTGATTATTCTCAACCATTATCAATAGAAACAGAAATATGGAAACAATAAAAAAATTCGACATCGGAGATGAATGTAAACTTCGAGATAAATTGTTTACAATAGAGAAATTTGTTACAAATGATAAAGTTCTAATCAAGAGTTTGGAAAATGGTAACATAGAATCAGCATATGTTCGAAATTTATCATGTATTGATAGTGAAAAAGATAACTCCAAAGTCTTAGATTCAATATCGGACCAAGATTGGCTGGAAGCACAAAAAAGATTATCTATTCTGCAAGATTTAAATGCTTTACTTTCAAATGATTTAAGTATTTTGATTGCAGATGCAACTGTTATGATTGCAGAAAAACATGGAATATCAGCAAGAACAATTTATCGTTGGAAAAAACTATTTGATAAAACACAAAGGGTTTCTGCTTTAGTTCCTAATAAAAGCTCTGGAGGAAGAGGAAAAGGAAGGATATCAAATGAACAGGCAGCCATGATTTCGCTAGTTCTAGATACTTTTCATTTCACACAGTTGCGTCCAAAAACTTTTTTAACGTATAGGGAATTAGAAATAAGATGCAGAAAAGCTGGAATAGAAACTCCGAGTTTAAATACGCTAAGAAGTCGTATTAGTAAAGAATCTCTTAAGAAAAATATTGCCAAACGGCACGGAAAGTCAATAGCAAATCACAAATTTGATGCCGTACCAGGTAAATATCCTCAAACAAATTGGCCACTTGAGGTAGTGCAGATTGATCATACACCTTTAGATATTATTGTTTTAGGTGACGACAGAAAACCTCTTGGTCGACCTTGGCTCACATTGGCAATTGACGTTTATAGTCGCATGGTAACAGGTGCTTATCTTTCTTTTGATACTCCAGGTTTTTTAGGTACTGGGATTTGCATAGCAAATTCAATTCTACCTAAGGACAATCTCGTTCGAAAATACAACTTGAAATCGGAATGGCCCATTCAAGGAAGATTACAAAATATTCATAGTGATAACGCTCCTGAATTCAAAAGTAAAAGTTTATTGATGGCTTGTCAGGAATATGGTATTAATATAAATTATAGAGGAAAAGGAAAGACACATTGGGGTGGACATATTGAGAGGCTTCTTGGAAACTTTCTCTCTGAAATACATTCAATTCCCGGCACTACATTTTCAAATCCTACTAAGCGTGAAAGTTACAATTCAAATAAGGAAGCTGTTTTAACTCTGTCAGAATTAGAAAGATGGTTACATGTCTTTATAGTTGATGTATATCATAATAAAGTTCATTCTGGAATTAAAATGTCACCATTGGCTAAATACCTTGAAGGAGTTCATTCCCTCAATGTGAAATTACCTACTGGAATAGGATCCTTCAATTATGATCCAATAAAAGTAAAGTTAGACTTTCTCCCTGCCGAAGAAAGAACAGTCCAACGAACTGGTGTTCAAATAGATCACATAAGATATTTCGCTGATGTTTTGAGGCCATATATTTATCTAAACAATCCTAATGATGATCTTAGTGTAACTAAAAGACGCACACCTGCAAAACTTGTTTTTAAACGTGACCCACGTGATATAAGTTGTATATATTTCCTTGAACCTCGTCAGCAAAAATACTTTCCAATTTATTATGCTGATGCCTCAAGACCTCCTATCAGTATATGGGAACATAGGGAGGCTCTTAAAGAATTAAAAAGAAAAGGCGGAATTGATAAAGTAACTGAAGACAAAATTTTTGAAGCATATGACGATCTCAAAAATATAGTTGAAGATGCCAGGCATGCTAAAAAATTATCTTTAAAAAAAGAACGTCAACAAAGAAGTGATGAGCATCTTCAAGGATTTAAAATAGAAGCTACTGAAAATATATCTAAATCAGAAGCCATTGACGATGACATTGATTTCGATAACATTCAAATTTTTACTTATACTGAAGAATTATGATAAAAGATAGCAATATACAATCAAGAATTCAAGAACTGCATAAACCGCATTGGGTGAATTATCATGTTTCCATAGATATAATTGGTCAACTTAATCAGTTGTTAGAATTTCCACGATCACATCGTCCTCAAAGCTTGCTGGTTCTAAGCGAAACAAATAATGGTAAAACTATTATCGCGAAACGATTTGTAGCTGAGCATCCACCACGATATAAAATTAACGAAGAAGGATATGAAACAGTTGTTATGGATGTAATGATGATTCAATGCCCTCATATTCCAGATGAAAAAAGATTATATTTCAATATACTTGACAAACTTAATATCGCTTATCGATCAAGTATTAGAGTTCAAGAGCTTGCAGCTATTGTTCTTGATGCATTCCGAAGGTTAGAACTAAGAATCCTTGTACTGGACGAAATACAGCACATAATTGCTAAAACAAGTCCCAGCAAACAACGAGAATTTCTAAACCTTCTAAAATATATTTCTAACGAGGTTCAAATTTGCATTGTGGGGGTTGGAACTTGGGAAGCATTTTATGTAATCAATTCAGATCCGCAATTGGCTAATCGATTTAATAAAGCAATAATTCCAAAATGGAAATTTGACAATTCCTTTCTTAGCTTAATTGGAACATACCAATCAATAATAAAGCTTCAGCGCCCATTTAATTTAGTTGAACCAAAAATTGCAAAAAGAATTTTTGAATTGGGGGAAGGGCTATTGGGAGAATATATCAAAATATTAAGGCTTTCTGCAGAATACGCAATACGATCTGGTGAAGAAACAATAGACATCAACACATTCGATAAAATAGGTTATACTTCACCTTCCTTAAATCGTGATCCGAGTCGATTGGAACAATAATTTAACTTACCGTGCAATTTAATTCTAGAATTTCAATTTTTTACAAACCCATTCTTCACAATGAATCTCTAACATCTTGGATATGTAGAAACGCTTTATCAAATTATCAAACACCTCTTGAATTCGTGAAATATTGGGTTAATTCTCATAAGGGTCTCAACTATGATTTTGATAATAAACCAATCTATGAATTGAACTCATGGCTTTATGGCCAAGGACGAAAAAACTATGTTTCAAGAGAAGATCTCATCTATAGAATAAAAATTAGTTCTTCTTTTAAAAAAACTAAAAGTAAATTACCAGCAATTTTGAATGTTGGTTCATTCAAGCATATTCAACTTCAACCACCTCAATTCTGCCCGGGTTGTTTATCCGATTTTGAACCCTATTTCCGTTTTGAATGGCGATACATATTAATATTTGCTTGTGACCGGTGCAACTGTTTCCTTGAAACTTCATGTGTAAAATGTAAAAATCCAATACAGCTAATGAGATTAAAATTAATAGAAGGTAACAATTTCAATAAAATCAATAATTGTGCTTTTTGTAATTTCCCACTTGGTGAAACCAAATCAAAAGCACTCAACCAGCATCAAAAGGAGCTTAACACTTCACTTAGAAATATACTAGGGCTAAACCCTCATTTTAATGTGAAAGTACATATAGTTACATTAATAATTGATTTATGTAACTACCTATGCACTAATGATAAAATAGCAACATTTATTCGCAAATACTTCAATTTAAAAGAGCCAAAAAACAAATTTCAATACCTAGATACATTAGAAAGATATAACGTTTTAAATTGTGCTTGGGTTTGGTTAAAAGATTTCACTTTCATAACCAGTTTTTTTAATGAAGAACTTAATTTGAACCATAAATATTGGAGTTCAAAAATTTACATTCCAAACATTAATCAAGTAATGCACTGTAGTTTATAAATTCAACAATCTTCCTAGATTGGTTTTCTATGGCTTTTTCTGTTGTATAATATTGGGTAGGTTTGGTCTTTTTTATTTCATATTGATGTCTAACAGATTTATATTCTAGAAAATATTCATCTTTTAAATAATCTACGACCTTCTTACCAATACCATTACACAAATAATTCGCTTTAAGTAGTTGAATAACACCATGAATTTTTAAGTCCAATTGTCCATAAGTATTCCAGTAAATAAGAGTTGGGATTGAGAATTTTTCAGTATTGTGTTCAACAATATAAAACGCACTTGAATTTATGTTAATTTCAACAACATAAATCTCCTCTTTCCCATGATCTCCTGAAAGGATTGAATAATTAGTCTTTGTTGGTTCAATTTGCCATTCTAGATGGTTATTTAAATATTTAATAGTCAAAAGTTGACTTCTTAATAACTCTCCAACTCCTGTAATTATCGTACTAAAGTTTTGCCAATATTTCGAATCATTAATATAATCATTATTTAAATCATGATCATTATCAACAGCTGCTCTATCTGACCCTGTACCTCCGTTCTTCGAATCGGCACCAACACCTTTACCTTCAATATCATCACCTGGTTTTTGATTATCTGCGATAAAATTTTGTTCTGTTTTAATAACCTTTACTCCTCTTAAATCTCTATCCTTCAATTGAACAGTGTCTATTATTTGTGTAATGGAAATACTTCCCATGTCTTTGTCTCCTATATGATCCCCAACAGATTTATTTTGAATTTTGTTATTCAATTTCTTTTTCCTTTTGCCGCCAAATGCTTTTGGCATATCGTTCCTTTTTCCTGCTGTGGTTGTCCCATCGTTATCACGTTCAATTTCATATGGTTTAGTGTAAACCATATCTGCAATCGATGTGATTTCAAATCCTTCATTTCCATTTTTATCCTTTATTAACTTGCCATATGCCTCAAAAGTTGAACATTTACTAACTGGAATAAATGCATAATCAAAAGCATTCTTTTTAAAAGCTTCTTTGGTTAATCCTTCATGATTTATTGAATTTGATGTATTAACAAAAATTTCCGCTAAAGCCCTCACTCTATTATTAAATTTAAGGTCACCAGCTAAAAGTCCGCAAGAATTAGGTATTTCTTTTCTTAACCTAACTACTTTAGTTTCGCCATGTTCCGTTTCCCTAATTTCGGACTTAGCAGGATTAAATATTTTATTTGATTCATCAGTATTTAAAAAACTACCTCCCATTAATATCTCATTGTATTTATTGAATCCAAAAAGAAAAAACCGAATAATTTCATATGTAGGTACAGTTACAAAGCTGATTAACCTTCCGTTAATTTCTATTTTCCTTTTTAATTCATATATTTTTACCTTCTGATAATAATATTTTTCTGGCGAATTTTCTGGATAATTAAATCTTCCAAAATGCAAGTTTTCATCGCTGAATTTGTTGAGACTAAATATACATCCACCAGTTCCACTAAGTATTTCTTCTGGGAGTTTGGCTAAAATTACTCCATTTGTCTTTACGCAAAGATTGCCCTTCCAAGTTGTTCCGATTCGAATTTGTCTGGCAAATTGAATATTTGCATATCGATAACAAAAAGTGGGGTAACCATTCTCTAAGTATTTAAAAACAGTTCTAACCCTATAAGATTTATTATCCTTGGTCTTGTCCAGCAAATTAACGTCAATTACTGTGTATTCCGTATTTGAATTTAATTTTATAAAGATATTATTCACACGATTTTTAATTAATTCCGCAACTAAATAAGCTTATTCAAAACATTTCTCACAGCAAAAAATTCAAATTTTAATCAAATCCTTCTGAAAAGAATTCTTTAATTGAAATATCCATTTTCTCTAAAATTTCAATCAGAGTTAAATAATTCAAATTTGAGCCAGCTTCATATCTCGAATATTGTGCTCTTTGCATCTCAAATTCACTTGCAGCTTCTTCAGCAGTTTTTAGACCTTTTGATTTACGTAATTGTCTTAGCCTATCGCCTAGTTTTTTCAGTGCGATATCATTTTTGATCAAATTTTCAGGTTGTTTGGGCATAAAACAAAGGAATCTGTTTTCTACTTTTAGAACAACTACTATTAAATGGACTACTTTTAAGTAGATTTATTTATATTTGAAATTAAAATGGTTAATGAGAACATCTAATTTCACTTTAGAAGAGCAAAATCATATTTTAAATGAAAAAGCTATGCACGGGACAACTGTTCGAGATATATGTAAAAAATATGGTATTAGTGTACCTACTTATTACTTATGGAAACGAAAATTGAGTATGCCACAAAACATATCCTTTGATCAATTGGATAGGAACAGCCCTTCTCAAGAAAATGAAATTAAAGTGCTCAGACGTTTATATATTAATCTATCTGCTCACAATTATGAACTTGCAAAATTTTTAGAAAAATGAAAAGAAAATTAACATTTACAGCTTTAGTGTTGACAAATCTACTTCTACAATCTTGTGGAAATGATGTAGAAGAAATCAAGGATCCAATCACGGGTAAAGTGCTTAAAAAGTATGAATATTATAAGGATGATAATGGTCAAATAGTAAAAGATGGAGAATCAATAGAATGGGATGCGAATGGAACACTATTATTAAAAGAATACTTTGAAGATGGTAAATTGAATGGTGAATCAATTGTTTACCATGCTCCAGACAGTATATATTTCAATAACTATGTTAACGATCTAAAAGAAGGAGAATGTAGATTGGAAAATTCTAAAGGTATCATTCTATCAAAGTACAATTACAAAAATGACATCCTTACTGGAGAACAAATTTACAACTACGCTTCAGGGAAATTAATGCTTAAAGCACACTTCGATGGCCATATACCGGTTAAAACATGGAAGTACTTTTCTGAAAATGGAAAACCTGCCGGAACTTTAACATTTAAGGATGGTATTTGTCAAGAATTGATTGGTAAATGGAAAATTAAAGGAGAAAAAGAACACTATTTTGAATTCTATAAGGATGGAACTTATTCCGAAAGTTTTCCCCTTTTTAGATATAGTCAAAACGCTACTGAATTTACTAGAGGGTCAGTTTTTGTTGGTAACAGAATAAGATTAATTTCTAACGGTGGTTTAATATTAGATGAATTTTTAGTAATTAACTTTCAAAAAAACAATCTAGAGGTTTTCACGGAGGATATGGCTAAATTATTAATGGAACGAGTGAGGTAATCAAAAAAATATTTCTCTTTTTTTGATCAATTCACTCAAAATGGACAATAATATTCTCACATAAGTTACAAAGGTTAATCAATAAATTAAGGCTCAAGTTATTGATTAACTTTTGTAGTTGCATGATGTATTTCCAATATCATTTCATTAGTTGAATAATAAAAATTAGAAACATTTTCTAGATTATCCGAAATCAAAATAAAAATGCTTTGCGTATCTCCTTTAATTTGATGTATAACATCAATAACGTAGTATTTATCTTCCCAATTCCCGTCTTCGTCTTCATCTTCAAATGTCATTCTTTCACCTATTCTTGGAATATGTTGAAGTGTAACCTCTGTTCTATAATCAGGTTTTCCAACCTTCGTCCAATTCTCAATAAACACTTTATTTTTCATCTTACACTCATTTATTCTCCAAACAATATCCAAATCTCATAAACCAATAAATGATAATATAGGAGATTGAAACAACAAGATATAAAATAAAATTGTTACTTTTCAAATAGAAATTAAACATTTCTAGTACAGTACATTTTGTTCACTGTAAAAGAAAATATGTTTCTTAAAAATCAATTAATTACCTTTTTTACATTTCCCTAAATCCATTATTAATTTCAAGCTTAAAAATTTTAACATGGCAGAGTACAGCGCTGAGTATATTAAAAATAATTCTTGGGAAAACTTACCAGATTTTTCAATTCTCGAAATTTTTTCAAAATTGTCTACAGGTGAATCTATAGAATTAATCTGTGAGGGATATGGTTTTGTAAAAATATCAAATATTAATAATAACTGTATGTTAATATTCTTAGATGGGACATCAAAATCATTTGAGGACTTAATAAATAGTAATTCCTTTTAAAACATTGAAAATGTCAACCAAATGGGAACTAAACAATTTAGTAATAATATGAATTTTTTGACAGAAATATATAACTGGCTTACCCCTACAATTATAATTGGCGGAGTAGTTACCTATTGGTTTGGAAAAAGACAAAAACGATTTGATATAAATCAAGAACACTACAAGAAAATACGGCTAACAGTTTCAGATTTACTTTCAATTTGGAATGAGTATGCAAAGACTGAAAGATTTTTGAAAAGTAATGATCCAACCAATATCGCGATTTATCAAGTTCCTGAATTGGCTAAACAGTTCTTTAATCTTGACCTAAAGAAATTGAAGAAAATGAACAAATCATTTCTCTTGTCTATTGAGAATTTGAAAGAAATAGACATTCTCCTTTTCTATAAACTAAAAAATTCTTTGGAAGACTTTAATAGAACCAATAAAGAAATTTTTATACCCCTTATCCAGAGTCGAATGGTTCAGAATCATTCAGAAAGCGAGGTAGTCATTTCTATAATGGATGAATTAATGGAAACTATTGAACAGATTATTCTTAACACCGTTAAACACCTTCCTCGTAAAGAACGAATTAAAGTCAAAAAATTATTGAATGAGCATCTTGTCAAAGTCAAAAAACAAATTGTTTTAAATGACCCAAAGAGTGAGGTTCCAGAATTCATGGTTAATTTAATTAATAAAAAAATCAAACCTAAAACTCCATTTACTCAGGAGGACTTTCAAATTTTCTACAGTAACGAAACGATACATTGGATAATGTCCAAAGTATTAAACCTTTCAGCACTTAGAAAAGCTCTTTTCTCTAAATCAGGAGGGATTAATCTATTTTTCGCGATACTTGCCGGAGAAGAAGAAAGTCTACAAAAAGTTTTTTCCTCAGTCGATGAAAATGAATTTCAAATTTCGAAAAAGGAAGCCTCAAAATTTATCGATAATAAGGCATTCTATCAATTGATTATGGGAATTGTGTTAAAAGTTGAGGGAAATATTTCAATGAAATTAAAGCGTGAATTGGTTAAAATGAATTCTGGTCAAACTTCACTTTCAACAAAATCGGATGAATAATCACTTTCCAATAATTGAGACTTAGAATAAAACCTTGAGTTGTCTTTAGATTGCTTTATAAATATAAGTTTCTTCTTTGCCCAAATAGTGAAGTATTACTCTCCATTTGTCAAGAATTTTTTGTCCATCAACTTCAAACATTTCACGAATTATTGAATGATCGTAAGTGAAATAGATATTACACTCGGAATTTGGACCTCTTTTCTTATTCCTTATGATTCTTGCAAGGCACTCTTTGTTCGAAAGTGCGAGTACAGTAGCGCGTTTGGAAATGGCTTCGCTTATAGCATCTGATTCTCGCTGCGTCACCACATTCAGCTTGGTAAAAATAAAGTTCCATTGATTTATTTTCTTGTGTTTAGATTAATATGACCTCGTATTTCAAAAATTTCTTCAAAGCTATATACACCGAAAATTTCTCCGATTTGACTATCTTGATTTTTTTCCAAGAAAACTTCTCTCCTGATATAATCCAAATAATATCCAGTTCGTTCTCCTGCAAAAAATTTGTTAAAGTATCCCTTTCTATTAGGTTGAAATCGAAAAAATCAATATCATTTAATTCATGGCATTTGAAATTAGCAAACTCATATAATTTTATATATGAATTAAGTTAATATATTTCATATCTTAGCGACTTCACCGATATGAAGAATAAATTTAAATTGCTAAATCAGAAATTTGGTTCTTTAAAACCAATGAAAGATAATGTAGTACTAGGTGCCGGTCTTGTAGCACTAGATGTAATTGTCAACGGTAGCCCTGATACTCCTGCAAAATTGTGTGCCGGTGGTTCATGCGGCAATGTACTTTCTATTTTATCTTTTTTAGGATGGGAATCTAAGCCAATTGCTCGACTGAGTGATAATAGTGCGTCTGAAACTTTATTCAATGACTTCACTCAATTTGATGTCAATACATCCCTTCTTTCAAAATCCAGTGATGGGAGTACTCCGATAATAATTCATCGAATTCTTAAAGATAAAGATGGAAACCCAAAACATAAATTTGAGTTTAGAGTGCCGGGAACAGGAGCCTGGTTGCCCCAGTACAAGCCTGTTCTTAAATTAGCAGTTCAAGCAATTATTGATTTGCAACCTACTGCAAAAGTGTTTTACTTCGATCGAATTTCTCCATCTACATTAGATTTAGTAAGGTATTATAAGTCGCAGGGTGCATTAATTGTTTTCGAACCATCATCACTTAAAGAAGATAAACTATTTGTTGAATTAATTTCTCTGGCAAACATTGTCAAATTCTCAAATGATAGGATTCCTGAATATGGTGATGTTTATACTTCTCCTAAAGCGAATTTAGAAATTGAAACTTTAGGGAAAAAAGGGCTAAGATATCGCTTGA
This sequence comes from Bacteroidota bacterium, assembly GCA_039804825.1. Classification (GTDB taxonomy): domain Bacteria; phylum Bacteroidota; class Bacteroidia; order Flavobacteriales_D; family Crocinitomicaceae; genus M0103. Next base: position 6,997 of record JBDLVK010000043.1, on the reverse strand, counting down.
AATCAAGTGAAAATAATGAGTGGATTAATATACCTCCTTTTAAAATAAATCAACTATTAGATTCTGCAGGTGCGGGAGATTGGTGTACTGCTGGAATAATAAATCAATTAGGATATGATGGTGTCAAGTCGTTCAATGGAAGTTCAAATAAAGAAATCAATAATGCTTTAAATATTGGACAGGCATTAGGTGCATTAAACTGCTTATTTTTTGGTGCAAGAGGTATGATGTATAATCTAGATCGTGATCAAATTGAAAAGTACATTAATCAATTAATAGACGATAATTCGCTTGTAATGAAGGATGTGTGTCAGTATAAAAACATGGTAAGTATTGATAATTTCCGTTTCGATATGATTCTTTGAGTTATCTATAAGGTTCTCCTGTAACCCAGGTTAAAAACACTTCACTTAAATTTTTTAGGTTTTTAAGTTCAGATTCATCATTTATAATGTACCCCTCAGAAGCTACGTTCAATATACCGACTCCAATATCAGATCTTAATTCGTGTCCAGTCAAAATTGTTCCTATTGAAAGTAGCTTACTAGAAAAGTTAGAGATTACCGCCTTACAACCACCCAAAGTTTTAAGTGAGTCGTTATAATTTTTTATTGAATTGTTAAGGCGGATATAAGTTTCAAACGGATTTTGTTCTGGAACGTAAATGATATCTTTGGATTCTACACCAAGTTCATCAAACAACCATGCATGATATTCAATGATTAGTGAGTCTGCACGTCGCAAATTTTTTGAAGGAAATGGTAATACAGGACAGATTTCATAAGGTCTATCATGCAGTTGAATTATGTGAGAATATGCCTTTTTCAAATGGGATAGTTTATTCTCACCGAGTATTGGGAACCAAATGATTGGTTTTTCTTCTTCCGACGTTTTTTCTATACCTCCTCCAAAACCTTTAAGATAATCTAAATTGTCCTCTGCTCCAGATTCTTGTATTTGATTATCAATACCCGCATTTTCCGAAGTTGCAACAAAGAAATTAATTTGTGAAGTATTTCCTTCCCTTTCAATTAAGCTTAATACTTTTCCAACTAGCGACGGATATACACTTCTCGGTAAGGCGCTGATATCAACCATTATATCTGAAAAAGGTGAAAGATCAGAATAGTCCTTTATAATATCGGCAGCCTGAACATCTCCTATCCATTTTTTTTTCCCTTTTTTTTCCTCAATTAATCGAATTCTTTTAATGCTAACAGGTTTTTCACCAGATATCGCCCTTAATTCCTCAACATTCTCATTTACTAGATGTTTATATCTATGTGAACTTGAAGTTGCACCTTCATCAAATTCTATCAAAAGTATTTCAAGATTCAAATTTGGCAAAAGGGATACTAATTTTCTTAATATAATATTCATCCGAATATCAAATCCCACGCCCAGAATGAATAATAGCTTACGATTTGTTTGAATAAAATGGCTTTTAAGGAATTCATCCATTTTTTCAGACCCAATTTGAACATAAGGGTCCCAATTATTTTTTGTCATTAATTATCCAATTGGTTAGAACATTAGGGTTTATATGCCTGAAACCACCATAACCAAGTGGTAAATCAAATTTCACACATAACCATCTATTTAGGTAGTAAACATCCCATTCGGGGCTGCTTTTTTCACCTGCTTTCTTCTCTCCTTGTTTACTTCGACGAATTTCGAGTAGGTTATAAGATACGCAGGTCGAAATGACATTGACCAATCGCTCAAAAGCAGGATTATCTGGCCACTCCCCTTCTTGAATCAATTTGATTTGACCTTTCTTTTCTTTAATAACGAAACCATTGATTCCAGGAGGATATGGAGCATTTGCCTGATATGTTTCCGATTGAGAAAAATCACCGAACGCATTCAGGAATCGAATTACATCACTAGCATAAGGAATAAGTTTTGTCAGTTCTTCCCATTTTTTTTCAACTGCGCGTTTAATTATTTTCTCCTGTTTTTCAGCATCAATTGAAACTTGTAAGCCCAATATTTTATTTGAAAGCATCTCTTCGTATAAATCTGAAGAAAAATTCAAGAATTGTTCAATATTATTAGACGAAAGATTAACGAGGCTATCAATCCCATGATAAAATGGTATTGAACTTTCTTTACTCAAGAAAAGTTTAGCTGTCGTGGTTGATACATCGGATAAAAGTTTGGCTGTTAACTCTTCTTGAGTATAAGGAAACTCTAAGGTTAATTGTTTTCTATTTAAACTTCTTGCGATTAATATTTCAACCTTTTTTGCAATCACAGCTAATTCAGAAGGAGATAGATTATCGGTTTTTAAATAATCTATCCATTCATTATATTTTTCAGTGTAAGAGGTTAACTTTCGAAGTTTTTCATGTGTTGAATTGATGACTTCCAAGAACTCTTGTTTAAAGAGATCTTCATTCAAATTTGTTTCAATATTATTTTCAAACGATTCAACCCCATCGCTTGAAAGACTTGCTCTTAAATTCGCAATACTAACCAATGAGTCTCTGTATTTCGCTCCCTTTTTATCCCAATATCGTTCGAGGTTTATTACTTCATAATCTCGTCCGATATAATTACTTAAATTTTCCTTTGGCGTTAATGATTCTAGTCGCTCTGCTATCCAAATACTAAAGTTTCCGCGTTTTTCGACAACATACGATTCTAATTTGCTTCTTTGACTTGACGAAAGTTTATGTGTATCGTCCAACATGAAGAGAATTTTTCTAAAAATAGTTTTACCCTGTATTTTAAAGTACTCAGGTTTTAATATTGAGAATGAAAATAACTCATCTTGACCTTTTGGAATAGTATTCTCGTCAAGAATAAAACTATCTATTGCATCATAAACATTTTTTTCAATGTTTGAAGCCCAATCAAATAGTCCTCTGCCGGTCGTTGGAGGAGTTTCTCCTAAAAAGTAATTTTCTGAATCCGCATAGGAGTATTCAATTTCATCAAGCCCATCAGGAAAAGATTTTTGTTCAAATTGTAGAATTGACCTCAAGGTAGCAATAACAATTCTTGCGTTCAATAGTGCGAAAAAATATCTGATTTTATTTCCTGATGAAACATTTAAATCTTCAAGATTCTCATAGTTTCTTGTGCAAAGAATGCTCACTCCAAGAAGCTCAATTCTATCATTTTTTACTACTTCTAATTTCTCCATTTGTAGGTAAAATGACCTGTATACCGACTTGCTACCAGTTAGAGCTTTTAGGGATGAAGGTTGAAAAACCCTAAGTAAAGAGGTTTTGCCTCCACCAGGAGAACTATGGATAAAAAGAACAGTATCCCATAATTTTCCTTCATTGTGTTTGTCAATAAGCACATTTACGATACTTGGATCGTATAATCGCAGAAAGTTTCCAGAAGACTCTATTCTTTCAGAAGCTCTCATTGCAAATGGGTTTCTTAATTTAGTCATCTTTATGTCTCGTTATTCTTGGAAATAAGCCAACTACATGATCAGAGTCCTCTGGGAACCATAAAATTGGAAGTGAATTATTTGGAGTATTGTGTGACAATATTAATGGAAGTGCCCCCTCATTAAACCCTAAGTATGGTTTTTCGTGCTTTCCCTTTTTGAAATGACTATCAACAATTTTATCATCAAAATGATTCGGTTCAGATATTATATCAATGAAATCAGTTTCTTGTTTCACATCTTCACTAATATGATTTTCGATTACTTGAATTGCCTCAACACTCCATATAAAGTTTAATTTTTCGGAATCAACAAAAGCTTTAAATGCTCCTTGAATAGTGTCCAAAGCTTGTCTTGTAGCAACATAAAAAACAATATGAAGGTTAAATTCTGCACTTGATTCGATTAAGTCGGTGTATTCATTCGGTTCAGATGAAAACAATTTTTGTAAGAATTTATGAATCTTTCCTGTAAAAACACTGTTCTCAGATCTAAAATAACTTGTGCCACTTGCGGTAAAATCGTCTATCAAGAAAACGGAATTGAATTTGCCAGTACAATTGGCTTTTTCAAGTTCACTTATCATGTCTTTCACTTTTTCACGTGAAATATGATACGATGGAAACACTTGTTCATTGCTGATTTCTTTCTTGCTTCTCCTAAATAGATCTATTCTTGCTCCGTCACTAAGACCAATAAATAAAGTTCGACGCAATAATTTTTTATACTCTTCACTTTCAGAAATTTTCTTTACCATGAATGCTCCACAGCCAAGTTGAACAGATGTCTTTTCAATTAAAACGGGATTAACTTTATCCGAAAATGTCATGTTCACTAGGTGATTAACCTGATTATTTGAAATAAAAATTAAGCGCTTAATAACGAAAGAATATGCGATCTTTCGTTCATCCTCTTTCTCAAATTGCTCTAACCATTTTACTAAACTCTCAATGAATCGAATCCCAGAAGAAAACTGTTGGTATTCATCATATTTAAAGCTAGCTAGAGCGAGCAATAATGGTATTTCTGAAGTGACTTCATCAGAATCCCAATTCATTATTTTTGAAAGTAGTTTTTCGGCTAGTATAGTTCTCATAAATCCAGTTTTAAATCTTTATTTTAAAAAAGGATTCATTAATATTCATTGCATTAAAATATTCAAGGGTTGCTTCAACCCTTCTTATTCCTTTAGATGCAAAGTTCCAACATGATTTTGGATCAGATGAAACCTGATCAACGCTTAAGGAATAGTGGTTCGAAAGTAATTGGTAATCATTACCAGGCCATTTTCCTCTATCACCGATACTCAAAAATTTTAAATCTTGATTTGCACCATTTAACAATTTTGTGCAATATTCAATGACTTTCGATTTTGTTGTCTCAATTAGAATAATATCAATAGAATGGCTTGATTCCAATATTTGAACTTTAAACGGAAATGAATTTCGAATTAGATCAATCATTAATTGCTTTAATGAATTGATATTTTCAGACGATATAAATTTTGCTGTAAGTTGCCCTAAACGCGAGTCTAATTCAACTTTATGCTTTAAAAGCGGTTCATTTAATAGCAATTGTTCAATTGTTATTAAATGACTGTCAATTGGGATCGCATTTGGCAGACTTGAGTCTTCAAGTAATCCAATTTGAGAACCGTTATAGTATCCGACGACTACCTTATTCCAATATAACTGTGGTATAAATTCTTGTAAAACTTCCCTGATTGATTTTCCCCTTCCGGTAACGAAGGCGATAAAAATCCCGTTTTTCAGAAAATTATTAATCCAGTTCTTTATTTCTTCTCTTGGACCTTTGTATTTCTCATCACTGGAACATAATGTCCCATCATAATCCATTATTAGTCCATTGAATTGAGTTTTTTCAAGATTTCTTTTATATTCTGAGTAGTACTTAATCCAAGTCGAAAACGAATCAATGGATATACTGTTTCCATTTCCAGTTTTTCTAGAAACAGCCAAATATTCCTTTTGTGTAACGCCTTTCGGTAGACTTGTTTGATAAAATTTAGAATACTTCAACTTATACAGTTTGCTGCCATAGTCAGGAACACCTGGTCTTCCTGGATCTATTCCACATTTCTTTCCAAATCTATCAACTACCCAAAAAGCTTGTATCAAAAGCTCTAAGCTGGCATTGTGTTCATACTCTTCAGAAATCAAAAATTGGACAGGGATGCTTGAGGGGAGTAATTTCAGTGTTTTTTCAGCAATTTCTTTTTCTTCGGGAGTTACAATTGCAATAATCGCTGATTGACGCTTTTTTTTATCAAACCAATTATGTCTTCCGTGCCCAAAATTCCGATAATCGGCAAGTAAAATATTGCCTAGTCCCGCCTCAGAAAATTTCGATTCAATATCTATTGCAACCGGTTTGCCCCAGCCTCCATATAATACCGTAATAGTAAAGTCTTCTATTAGTGAATTTGCAAATTCATTTAAATCCGATAGAAAACTTGGTGCTGGCTCAAGATTTGAGACATTTGTTGTTAAGCCAAACAATTTCGGAAGAAGAGTGAAATAAGCTATTAACGAATTTGTAGCTAAAAAGCCGTCTTTTCCCGTAGGGATATCAAATTCTATTGTTTTTGCAATTGAAAAAGGGGCTGCTTTTTCACTCAATAATGACTTCTTTTTTAAACAGATATTGAAAATATTAGCAGGTTCATGATTTATAGCAGTATCAAATCCAAAAAGAATATCAGAATTTCTTCCACTCGCACTAATGAATGCTATATTGGAATTTGAATCAAGTGCATTTTGACGATATTGTAACTCTAAAGGAGTTGTTGCGAATCCTATTCTTGAAAACTTAAATTGCAATAATGAGAGAAGTTCACATGCACTCGTTGAACCACCTGATCCTATTATCCATAAATTTTTTTCTTCTAAATCAAGGAACACAGGTTCTATTTCGATAGCCTTTGCCCAATTGTAAGTATAACTTATTTGCTTGATTTCTTGAGAAAATGGTCTGCCCATACTAGGTTTATAACTAATTCTTAATATTACACAAGGAAATTGATGCTACAAATTTAGTTATTTGGAATATGAGAATTACATTTTAAAAATATAGTTTTCAACCTTATTAGCAACAATAATAATCTTTTGCAATGTCTTATTTCACTATTATTTAATTGAATAATGGTAATAAATAAAATTCATTAGTTTTGAAATTAAAATAACTAGAAAAAAATAATATGGAATTTAATCCCTACCGAGTCCTAGTTCAATTAATTCCAGGTTCTTTATTTCTTGGTGTAATTTTGTTAAATGAAATAGGAATTGACGAAATCGGATTGTTCAACAGTGCAGGAATAATTTTTTTAGGAATACTATCAATTATAATTGGTTATATTTTTAATGGGATAGGGCATCTTTTTGAAATGCTGTTTTATAAAATAAAACTCGAGATTGCTATTCAAAATAACTTAGAAAATCCAAAAAAAGGAGGGTTTATAATTGTTCTATTCAGAAGATTTTCGGTTGTAAGTATGGATGAGTCCATTTCACCTTTTAATAAGGATGAAAATAAGAGATTATATAATACAGAAAGTAGAGCTTGGTCAAA
>JBDLVK010000042.1:0-15091 GCA_039804825.1 Bacteroidota bacterium | reverse complement strand
AGTTTCTTCAGCATTAAAACCGAGTGAAGCCAAGTAATCATCTTCTAGTACTTTTTTCAGTTTTGTTTTTAATGGAATTGTGTCGTTTTCAAAAAAATCAATAGAAGGTAATGGTTCTTTTGTGGAACAACTCGTAAGAAACGTTGCTGCTAAGAATATTAAAAGGATGTAGCGCATTTTTGTCAGATAAATAATTACTTTCGTGAAAGTGTTTGGAAAGATAGAATTTATTTTTGAGAAATGGGATTAAGTTTCGTAATTGTCATTATCATTATCACCGTTTTGGTTTCACTGAATGCATTCAATAACAGTGGGTTAATGGATAAAATGATGTATTCTGCATACTTGAGCAAACATCAAAAAGAACACTATAGAATACTCAGTCATATCCTTGTTCATAAAGATGCTTCGCATTTAATGTTTAATATGATGTCCTTATATTTTTTAGGAACTTTTTTAGAAGAAAGTTTGGTATTTTCTTATGGAAAGGCTCAAGGTGAAATATTTTTCGGATTAATATACATATTGGGAGGTGTTTTCGCGACCCTTTGGCCTTATTTACGTAACCAAGACAATCCTAATTATTGGTCGTTAGGAGCGTCGGGAGCTGTTTCAGCGGTAATTTTTGCTGCAATAATTTGGCAACCAGATATGAAACTATACCTGTTCTTTATACCAATTGGAATTCCAGCCTATATTTTTGGACCAATTTATTTGGGATTAGAGTACTTTTTGGATAAGCGCGGAAAATCAAGAATTGCGCACGATGCTCACATTGGTGGGGCACTTTTTGGGATACTTTTCATTTTAATTATTAATATTGATAAAGGAAAAGAATTTTTGAATCAAATTTTCGGTTAAAAGATGCTATACATTAACAATAACGGGGTCATCTTGACAAATGATGCACCAACCATTCATGCAGGAAATAGAGGTCACGTTTACGGTGATGGCGTTTTTGAAAGTATTCGTATTATGAACGGTATTCCTTTGAATATTGATAACCATATACGTCGTTTGTTGGAAGGAGCCAAAGCGATTAAAATCCGTCCAGCGTCCTATTTTACACCTGAATTTTTCAAGGAGAAAATTATCGAGTTAACCCAAAAATCGGAGATAACAGAAGGTGGTAGATGTCGAATTTCCTTGGATCGTGTTACTGGTGGTGCTTACAAACCTGAATCGAACGAAGCAACTTTTTTCATTGAAGTTTATCCATATGAAACCAATAATTTCGAGCTAAATTCAAAAGGATTGGAAGTTGATCAATACACCGATATTAAAAAACAGAAAAATTTTCTTTCAAATTTTAAGACCAAAAGTGGACTTATTTATGTGATGGCAGCAATCAATGCGACTGATCGAAAATTGGATGATGTGTTGATTCAGAATGATCGTGGCGGAATTTTAGAAAGTTCAAGTTGTAATATTTTTGTTGTCAGCAATGGTGTTTTGTACACACCTGGATTAGAAGAAGGATGCTTAGCTGGAACAATGCGAATGCAGATAATTAACCTAGCACTTGCTAATGGAATTAAAGTCTATGAATGCAATATTTTGCCACAAAACTTATTGGCAGCAGATGAAATATTTTTCACTAATGCTATTCGAGGAGTCAATTGGATAAGTGGTTATCGAACAAAACGTTACTTCAACAATATGTCTCGAAAATTTGTTGCCTTGTTAAATGATTATTGGGAAAATCAATTCAACGAATCGCCAACATTGTAATGCCAATTAGTCAGCGCTCACAAGTGAAAATCGGCATGTATGTGGCGATTGTATTGAAAAAGGACCAATCATCTGGTGAATTAACAGAAGGGGAAGTGAAGGCTATATTAACGAATTCTGCATTTCACCCGCATGGTATAAAAGTGAAGTTAACAGATGGTCAAGTTGGAAGAGTGCAAGAGATTCTCGAAGACGACGAATAATTCAGAATAAAAACGTATCTTTGACAAAGATTTTTGATTTATCAATCGAAAACAGGTCATCGCGACAACTGATATAGACATTCGGCAAAACAATCTAACTAATTGTCATTTACCATTTCTTTTTTAGTATTTCAATGACAACCTTGCTGTTTAGGGAAAACAGTTTAACATAATATCGGATTAGTAAAGCAACGAATGGCAAAATCACAAGAGACATTTAGTAAAAAGGAAAAAGAAAAAAAACGTTTAAAAAAACGTCAAGATAAATTAATCAAAAAAGAAGAACGCAAAGCTGATTCTGTAGGCGGTTCTTTGGAAAGCATGATGGCTTATGTGGATGAGTATGGAAATATTACAGACACGCCGCCAGATCCAACAAAAAAGAAAAAAATCATTGCAAGCAACATTGAAATTGGTGTTCCTAAACGTGAGGATGAGCCTGAGGCTGCTGCACGTCAAGGTAAGATTTCTTATTGGAATGATTCAAAAGGATATGGATTTATCAAAGATTTAATTACTCAAGAAAATGTTTTTGTTCATGTCAATGGAACACTTGAAACTGTTAAAGAAGGTGATACTGTTACGTTTGAAGTTGAACGTGGTCAGAAAGGAATGAACGCTGTAAGAGTTAAGAAAGTATAATTTTGAAAATAAAGTATATGAAAAGCTGCAATGTTAATTGTGGCTTTTTTATTAAATACAATTTGTCTTATAATTAATATTATGTTAAATATAAATTTCATGAAGTTAACTTCAATTTATTCTTACTAATCCTATTCATCCATTCCACCTATTTTACAACTAATTTATGACTTTGCCTTTTTTAAAATTGCGTTATGATCTTCATTCATCGGAAAACCATAACTTTCTAATTTATGTATAAGATGTTCCTTATAGAATAATCAATTGCAAATTCAATTGTAGTATTTTCTAAATCTACATGAACATACGATGCGTCAACAATTGGGCTAAAAGATTTTGTGATGCTATTCACACACCCACCTCATTTTACATTTAACAATTCATGTTTAATTTTCATAATTTGTATTTTTCAATATTCTTTACAACTTCACAGAGCATTAGTTTATAAGTTCATAAAATAACTAATCTTATGTTAAATAGAGTCTGCTTGCTTATACTCTAATTTAATCGAATTGAATTTGTACTTTTGTAGACGGTGCTTCACAACAGAAGAAAAAGTCTCACTATTTTTTGATAGAAACTAATACATGTTAACGCGCGAAGAATTAAAGGAAAAAAACAGTCAATTTTGGAATGATTTCCGAAAATTCATGAACAAGATCAAAAGTTCGAATGGTCGTCGCATGAACTGGATTGCCTACCCTTCAGATGTTAAAAATATTTACATTCGATTACAAGCAGATTCAAAATCCGCGCGACTTTGCTTTGATATTCAACCGAAAGATCAAGGAATTCGTGAAATTATATGGGAGCAAATGACTGAATTAAAAAAAGTCATGGAAAACTGTATGAATTACGAAACCTCCTGGATTGAAGAACTTTATACGAAAGATGGCCGTGCTTTTTCACGAATTATGTGGGAATTAAAAGATGTTAATTACTTTAAAGATGAAGATCAACCGCTTATCTTTGAATTTCTAAAAAACAGATTAATTGAGTTTGATGAATTTTACCAAGAATACAAAGAAATCTTAATTTCTCTCGCCGATTAGATTGTTTCATTACTTTTGTGTAACATCTTACTTTATAGAAGAAAAAATATGAGAATTACCTTATTGTTCCTTGCAAGCTGTATAACCATTTTTGCTAATAGTCAAACAGATATTTTTACTACAGATTTCCAAACTGGAATTCCAGTAAATTATTCAATTGTTGATAATGACGTTTTAACACCGGATAGTCAAGTTGCAAATTTTACGAATGCTTGGATTGCTTTACAAGATCCCGAAAATAGTTTGGATACAGTTGCAGGTTCAACTTCTTTTTTCAGTCCTGTTGGTACAGCGAGTCGTTGGTTAATAACACCAGCAATTAATCTTGGAGCATACGGTAATTTTATTGAATGGGAAGCAAAATCTCACGATGCTTCATATCCGGATGATTACATGATTTTGATTTCAACTACTGATACTCAAATTGCAAGCTTTACGGACACAATTGGTAAGGTGATTGGTGAAAATTTTGAATGGACCAATCGACAAATTAACATTAGTACGCAAGGTTATAACAATCAGACAGTATATATTGCCTTTGTTAATAACACCGAGGATGGATTTATTCTTTATTTAGATGATATTCATGTATGGAAAAATGATCCAGTTGGAATTTCAGAATTAACATTATCATCTGATGTTAACGTTTATCCAAATCCAACAGTTGATTTTGTGAAAGTGGAAACGTCTGCAACTATTGTTCAGTTGGAGTTGTTATCAATAAATGGTGATAAACTGCTAATTTCATCAACAGATCAACTTTCCATTTTGTCTCAGCCAGTTGGCGTGTATTTCGTAAAGGTTATTACTGACAAAGGAATTGCAGTAAAACGAATCATTAAGATTTAAAGTTCAGGAAAAGGAACTAAAATTAGTTTGTATTTCAAGGCTGATTTTTTTTCAGGAATTAGTGCGATTGTATCTTCGCTAATTTGTTGATACTTGAAATACCACGTTTCATTTTTGAACCCAATCAATAAAGTTGTATCATCTGAATACATTGAGAATTCCCCTTTTTTTGCAGGGAAATCACCTAAGTTTCGCATACTTTGATAGGCACAATTTCCGTTGTCGTAAAAAACAAGTACGTCTTTCTCAGTATTAATGGTGGGTGCAAAATTTCGATTTCCAATAATCACTTGGTCAACCATCCAAACTTTGCTGTTATTGTCTGTAAGAATAGAACGCTTGTTTACAGGAATTAAATCTGTTTTTGATGAACATGAAACAATAATGATTGTAAATAGTCCAAAGAAGAATTTCATTAAAGAATCATTTCGTTTTTAACAAGTGTAGTGTAAATATCACGAGATACAGAATCTTTAAATTCAGCTTTTATTCGCTGTCTCCAAGGTCCATCAGCATCTGTTCCCTCAATTGTTTCGGCACTTTTAAATACATATTTTTTCCCATCCCAAGAGAAAATAGTATTATAGAATATGATATCACCTTCAACATTGTCGTTGAAACGAAGGATTAAATCGTAGTGTTTTGATTTTGTTTTACGCAAACCAATGAGATTGGCAACGAACGTATTCGTTTTCACCAAAGCACCACGTTCACGAACAAAAGCAACAAGTCTTCGAAGCTTAATTCCGCCAACCTTTGATTTTATTTGAAGCAAAAAAGCGTTTTCAACAGGAGAATCTTCGCGCATGTTAAATAATTTGAAAAAACGAGGTGAACACGCAGGCTCAAAATAGTTACTAGTATCTTTCTGAAATTCAGAACAAATTTTTAGCTCTTTTAATAATTCCAAGTGTTTTGCATCTGTAAATTTATCTTCATCAAAAAGCGTCTCAATGCTAATAATTTCAGTTTCTGGAGCAATTGAAGGTTTTTTTATTGGATCTTCTTCGTCTGAACAAGCAACTAAAAATAAAAGAGCAAATAAATATGTTAGTTTTTTCATACTTCGATAATTCTTAATTTTCAAAAAGTTACATTGGAAAAACCATTTTAGATTCAAAGAGTGCTCTGTTAAGTTGCTCACTATTGATTCCAGTGGATATTCCATTCTGATTAAACCAATCTAACATTACTTCAGTTGGCATGTTTCCAGTTAAGTCATCCTTTGCCATTGGACAGCCTCCCAATCCTTTAAGTGCACCATCGAATCGCTTGCAACCTGCATGATATGCTGCTGCCACAATCAATTGAGCATTTTCTGGACGTGTGTGAAGATGAGCACCAATTTCCACATTTGGCAAAGCGGGTATAATCTCTTTAAATAACGATTCAACTAAAGATGGGTTCGCTGCACCTATAGTGTCTGATAATGCTTGAATTCGTATATTGAATTTATCGAACAAAACATTACACCATTTATATACAATTTCTGAGTTCCATTCTTCCCCATATGGATTACCGAATACCATTGATAAATAAACAACAAGATCTTTATTGTTTTTGATACACAAATTCTGCATTGCTTCTACCCTTCCCAATGATTCTTCAATACTTGCATTTGTGTTGCGTTTTTGAAATTCCTCAGATACAGAAAAAGGATAACCTAAATAATCAATTTCTTCAAATTGAATAGCATCTTCTGCACCACGTTCATTGGCTACGATTGCCAATAATTTAGTATCCGAATTTAATTCCAATTTTGACAAAACTTCAGCTGTATCACGCATTTGTGGTATTGATTTGGGAGAAACAAAACTTCCAAAATCAATGGTGTCAAATCCGCATTTTAGCAAAGTGTTGATATAATTTGCTTTGATATCTGTTGGGATGAAATCATGCAACCCTTGCATGGCGTCTCTTGGACATTCAATAATTTTTAATTCTGCCATAGTCAAAAATACGAATTATGATTTTGATTTGAGGATTGCTTTGTTGATTCTTTTGACAAGACCTGGACCTTCATAGATGAATCCTGTATACACTTGTACCAACGCTGCACCAGCTTCCAATTTTTCTAAAGCGTCTTCAGCTGTGTGAATTCCTCCAACTCCAATTATTGGAAATGCGCCGTTGGATTTTTGATGCAAGTATCGGATTACTTCAGTTGAACGTTTTGTTAGTGGTTTTCCAGAAACTCCACCTGCACCAATTGATTCAAGAGATTCATTGCTAGCTAAAAGATTGTCACGACTAATTGTAGTATTAGTTGCAATTACGCCTGCAATTTTAACTTCCGTTACGATTTCAATAATATCATCCAATTGTTCATCTGTTAAATCAGGTGCAATTTTTAATAAAATTGGTTTTTGCGATGGCATATGTTGGTTCAATATCATTAAATCTGCCAATAGTTTTTTTAATGGTTCTTTTTCTTGGAGCGCTCTTAAGTTAGGGGTATTTGGTGAAGAAACATTGACAACAAAATAATCTACATAAGGAAATAATCCTTTAAAAGTAGTGTCATAATCACTACCAGCTTCTTCATTCGGTGTAACTTTATTTTTACCAATATTACCACCGATAACAATAGACGTTTTTCGTTTTTTAAGGTTCTCAATTGCTGCTTCCATTCCCGCATTGTTGAATCCCATCCGATTAATTATTGCTTCATCAGATTTTAGGCGAAACAAACGTGGTTTATCATTTCCAGGTTGACCTTTCGGCGTTACTGTACCAATTTCAATAAATCCAAAGCCACAATTCGCTAAGTCATTATACATCGAAGCATTTTTATCAAATCCTGCTGCGAGTCCCACTGGATTTGGAAATTTTAATCCAAACACCTCTGTTTCCAATTTTTGATCTTCAACAGTAAAGTATTTTTTCCAGCACCATTTTACTCCAGGGATTTTAAATATGAAATGTAAACTATCCGTTGTAAAGTAATGAACTTTTTCTGGGTCAAAGAAAAATAAGATTGAACGAAGTAATTTGTACATGTGAAGAATTTTTACAAAGGTATAAATCAAAAACGGGGTGACAATTGCCACCCCGTTAGTTTCATTAACATATTTTCAACATTAGAATTTGTAACGACCTTTGTTCCAGTGATACGCTTTTCTTTGTTTTGCGTAATCTTTATAGGTAATGTTGCGGTAAACAACTAAGTTTAAGTTGTAGTAAGCGTCATTGTTTTTGTCACCTCTTTGTTGGCCTGGCGCAAACCACGATGTATTGTTATTCGCTGGGTTAGACAAATATTGTGCTGCTGGTGATGATAACAAAGCTGGATCCACATATGTTCCGTGAACATCATCAATGTAATCAGAGAAAGTTTTTACATATGTCGCTTCAACACCGATTCTCCACATTCTACCTAATCCAAAACGAACACCAATACCGAATGGAATTGTTGCTGTAACCGGAAGATATTGTTTAGGTCCACCTGCCAATCCTTGTCCTTCTGTACCAAGCGGTCTCAAAGCTGTCCAACTTCCTTTGTATTGAGCTTTTGGATTAAAATAAGTAACACCTGCACCTGTAAATAAGTAGACTTGTTGGTTGTGGTCTTTGAATCCTTTATGACCAGGAAGTCTATAACGAGCACCAAATTTTTCATTAGCAAAAACGATTACCTCGATACGTTGTTGAAGTTCAAAATAGAGTGAACGGAAATGTAAATTTCTACTCTCACGAATCACTTCATTTGTTAGAGCATCATTTCCTCTCAATAAACCACCGTTTAATGTTGTAGTTGTTGCCCAAAAAGGATGGAAACGGTAACGGAATCCAATCATTCCTCCAATACCAGTTGATGGAATATCAATATCTCTTAAACTGTAATCCTTTCCAACTTGATTGCGTCCACCCAAGTCACCTGTGAACTGAGTAGCTCCAACACCGAACAAAATTTCTTTCTTGTTTAGAGACCAATTTCGTTGCGTGTTAAAGTTTGTATGCTGAGCAAAAGAGGCAGATACAGCGAATAGTAATGTTAGCGTAGATAAATATCTCATTATTATGTTCTTTTTTAAAAAGCATTTTATAACGATACGAATTTATGAATAGTTTTTCAACTAAAAAAAGAAAATTGAATATTTTACTAAAAATCTATTGTTCAATACTTTGTTCGCATAAAAAATTAGTTTGTAATCAATAAATTAATCGACGGTAATTTTCTGATTTTACCACTCTCATCAATGCCTTTAATTCCGGTTATAAAAATCATTTCATCAAGGTTGTTTTTAATGATTTGTTCTTTTATGTCTTCCGGAATTTTATTGCTTCTAATAACAGCTGTTACATCTTGATTTCCATTATAATACTGAACTTCATAGGAAGTAATTTCAAAACTAGAATTGCTTTCTATAAGGTTGGTGTTTCGGAAATTTTCAATGTTTATTTTACCACTTGCAATTCCTGCAATTGTAGGTTGACCCATCAATTGAGATTTGTAATTTTTTTTTTCTTCAACAAAGGATTGGGTTGGAACTTGAGTGGATTCAGTTTTAAATTCTGCAATTACATAATTTGAATTAGTTTCCGAATCGTTGTCCTTAACTTCATCTGCAATGGCTAAACGTACCGGTTCAATATTTTCTTGAACTTTCGTTACCAAAATAGGCACGATATCCTTGTTCTTGTTTTCTTTAGCATCTTGAACATTAAGTTCACTAGT
This sequence comes from Bacteroidota bacterium, assembly GCA_039804825.1. Lineage (GTDB taxonomy): Bacteria > Bacteroidota > Bacteroidia > Flavobacteriales_D > Crocinitomicaceae > M0103. The sequence continues at coordinate 5,936 of JBDLVK010000042.1, read as the reverse complement.
TGATGTAGTTTCGGAATTTTCTATAGTAGCTTTTTTATCATTCTCTTGTTTTTTAAAGTTGTTCTCTGTTAAAACCAATGCTACAATGGCGACTGATGAGAGTCCGACAGCCCCGTAAAACCAGGGGCTTTTCCATGTCGGCATCTTAGTCATTTTAGCACTATTTAGCACGTGATTAAAATCCTGTTTTTTCTCTATGTAGGAAGAACTAAGGTTTTGTCGGTCTAAATTGACTTTTTTAATTTCCATAATATTAACTCTTAGTGTTAAATAGTTGTTTCAATTTTTCAATTGCACGAAATGTCTTCACTTTCGCGTTGTTTTCTGTAATTTCAAGGATTTCTCCCATTTCTTTAAATGAACGTTTTTCAAAAAAGCGCATTTCTATCAATTGCATGTCTTTCTCTTTTAATCTTGATAGCGATTCAAACAAACGTTTTTTATTCACTTCACTTGTGTCTTCCTCAATTTCATCGATCATTTCGAATAACTGGTAACTTTCGATGTTTACCGTTCTTTCTGCTTTGCGATCACGAAATGATTGATACAATTCACTTTTTGCAATTCGATACAACCATGAAGAGAAAGGTACCCCACGGTATTCGTATTTGTGCAAATTGTTCAAAGCCTTCATGAAGACTTGTGAAGTAATGTCAAATGCTTGTTCTTCATCATCCATACGCTGATAGATGTAGCGAAAAATTTGCTCATGATACTTCTTGTACAGCGGCCCGAAACTCTCCGGATCTTTCTGTGCACGCCGTATCCAACTCAACTCCTCTTCCATGCGTTGGTTGGTTTGGTGATACATTGGGTTCACTGTCATAGTTTTTGGTTTTATTTTCTAGTTTGTTTGTAAAGCTTGCAGTCTTTACATGAGTAAAACGAACTTCACATGTTTCGTTACACTTCCAACGCAAATAATATTCCAAATATTGTATGTATGCATAAAGAAAAAAATGATTTGTTAGTAAAACGGAAGATTATTGAAAGTACAATTATCTAAAACGCTTCATGTAACTAGTGTCTGTTAAGGAAAATAAAAATGATTTTAATTGCTTGATTTCTAAATGGTTCAATTGAAATGGCGTTATTGTTTTACTTTGTAAAGTATGATTCATACCACCTTTGGAATAATGCAAAATAACATCTTCAATAGTTTTCATGCTGCCATCATGCATATAGGGAAACGTTAACTCTATATTTCGTAAAGATGGAATTTTGAAAAAACCAATATCATTCGAATCATTAAAAATTCTAAATCGACCTTTGTCTTCTCCATATTCTTTGTAAAGTCCATTGTTTTCCGCAACGAACGTGGTGAAATATGGTGCAGGATGACAAGATGTGCAATACAATTTCTCAGAAAAAATCCTCCAACCTGCTTTTTCATTTTTAGTTAAAGCATTTGGTTTTCTTCCCGAATAAAATTGATCAAAACGCGAATTTTCTGAAATAAGAGAACGTTCGAATGCTGCTATACTGCGCGTCAATACAAAAGCATCAAAATCGCGATTAAATATACGTTTCGCTTCTGTTACATAATGTTTATCAGTTCGTAACCTAGAAAGTAAAGTTTTCATGTCCATATCCATTTCTACATGCTCTTGAATTGGTGCAATTACTTGAAGCTCTAAAGTTTTAAGATGTGCATCATACATCACAGTTTTTAAATAGGCTGAATTCAGTAAAGATGGAGAATTGCGCTGAGTTTTTCTACCTTCTACACCTTCACTAACTACTTTTTGATCTGTGAATGCGTGAGCAGGAATATGGCAACTTGAGCATGAAATTGTTTCATTTCGTGATAAGCGTTTGTCAAAAAACAACAAACGGCCCAAAGCAATTTTATCATCAGACATAGGGTTGTCTGTAGGCGGTTGAAAAGTTCCTAGAACGCTAATTTGTGCACTATTTGTTTTACATCGAAGCAAAAAAAAGGGCAATAAAATTGCCCCAAGTAGTATGAAATATAAATATGAGCGATTTAAACGCACTATTTACTAAATTTTAATTGCTTTAATTCTTTTCCTTCAGTGTTTAACAAATGAAAGAAATATACGCCCGAATTTAAATTACCAAATGTAATTGAACCTTTGTTTCCTTCTGCTTTACCTGCTTCAATTTTCTTACCATTGATGTCCGACACTGAATAGGAAGAAATATTGTTAATATCACTCCAATTTATGATTGTTTCATTTGCATTTTGACTAGCAAAAATATTTCCCGCAGATTCATTCAACTGCTGATTTGACGCAGTAGTTGGTTGTGTAAAAACTGGCTCGGTTTCAACGTTTTTCATGATTTCCATGTTCACGCCAGTCGATCCATGAAGAATTCCAACTGTTTCGATTGGAATGTCTTTGATCCAATAATCAACATTACAATCTACAGCAATATCAACTATATTCGAATCTTTATTCGTTTGAATAACTGGTAGTTGAACATGACGATAATTCAAATCCCCTACTGTATGCACCTCAAAAGGAGCATCTGCAATACCATCAGAATTTGAATCAGCTAATCCTCCAATGATCATATGCATGTATCCCGCAGTCCATCCCCAATACATTGAAGGGTCTTGAAAACTCAATGGATGACCTTCAGGATATTGAGAAATATCAATTGCTTGAGCACCTGCACTCGTATTGATTACGGCCGGAACACCAATTGCAAAATTTAATTGTTCAATATTTGTTACATCAATGTATCCTAAATATAGAATATGATTTTGTGGTTCAACTAAGAAAACAGTATCAGATAAATCTAAATCTTGTCCACCGTCATGAATTACATGTAAATCAGACAAGTAGTAATCAAAATGATCTAAGTTTAAAACAACTCCATTAATTGACGTGTAATCTACCGCCATTTGTAAATCTGCTCCTGCAAATTTCGGGGAAATCGTAACAAATACATTTTTCTGACTGAATGAAATCAGTCCCAATAGTATAAACGAACTAAAAAGTAGTTTTTTCATTATTTTAATCTTTGTGTACAATGTACAAAATTTCTTCTTTTTGAAGCCTGTAGCGTTCTATTAACTTTTGGTCATACTTGGATTCCTTATCAAACAAAGTAACTCTGAATCCTGCTTTCTCTAACCATTTTGGATAGTCTTGACCAAATAAACGAACATGATCCTTTTGCCAATAATATTTCTCTCGATCTTCAGGTGATGTGATATTTGAATCTTCAAGTGTTAGTTCGCGATTATGATCTTGTGGTACTTGCATAATTCCCCATCCTCCTGGTTTCATCACGCGATGTAATTCCGACATACAACGAATGGCATCATCAACATGTTCCATAACGTGATTACAGAAAACAACATCAAAACGATAGTCTTCTAAAGGAATATCATGTAAATCAAAATGCATATCAGCAATAGGAGAAACTAAATCGCCCGTCAAATAATTTAAATTCGATTGCTTTTTAAACAGTGCATGGAAACATTGTTCTGGGGCTATGTGCAGTACATCCAATTTTTCTGCTGTGAAGAAATTTGATTCATCTTTTAAGTAAAGCCACATTAAGCGATGACGTTCCAATGTTAAATCATAAGGACATAAAACATTGTCACGGTGAACAATATCAGCACCATACGAAAGGAACTTAGAAAAAGAACGCTCACAAACAGGACATTCTACATTATTTCCTTTGTACAAAAGGGGTGCAACTTTTTTAAATGGGTAGCTCAAACGAATTAATAACGGTCGAGGCAAATTGTTTAACAAAAACTTATACAGCTTCTTCATAAAACAAAGTTAATGAAACAAAAAAGATTCCAATGGACTTGTCGAAGATTAACTACAAAAACTTGTAAATTTGGTTGCTTAAAATAATTATATGTACAAATTACTTCTCGTTTTATTGGGCATTTCAACTCTAACTATGGCACAAGAATCAACTAAAAATGTGGGAGAACCCCAAGCTACGAAGATACCAGTGAAACTGGAGAAACATGGACATCAACGAGTAGATGATTATTTCTGGATGAATCAGCGCGATTCAAAAGAAGTATTGGCATATTTGAAGGAAGAAAATGCATATACAGAAGCCTATTTTGAATCAACAAACAACTTGCAAACGACTTTGTTGAATGAATTCGAAACGCGCATTAACCCAAATGATGTGAGTGCTCCATTCATATTAAATGGTGTCAAATATCAATTAAAAAGCATTGAGGGTAAAGACTACCAAGAAATAATCAAATGGACGGGTGGAAAAAGTGAATTGTTTTTCGATGAAAATGAACGAGCAGCTGGAAAATCATTCTATGAATTAGCAGATTGGGTTCCTTCACCAAACAATGAGTTTTTGGCAGTTTGTGAGGACTTTGTTGGTCGACGAAAATACCAAATTACGTTTCGTTCAAACAAAAAAGGTTCTTATTTAAAAGACAAAATTACGGATACAGATGGAACGTTGGTATGGGCAAACGACAATAAAACAGTTTTCTATGTGCTGAAAGATCCACAAACATTGCGTGAATATCAAATTTATAAGCATGTTTTAGGAACGAAAAATTCAGAAGATGTGCTAGTTTTTCAAGAAGATGATGAACGTTTTTCTGTTCAACTTACCAAAACATTAACGGATAATTATATTCTGATTTACTCATTTAGTTCAACAACTTCTGAAGCAAGTTTAATTGATGCTAATAAGCCATCAGAAAGTCCAGTTATATTCTTTAAACGTGAACAAGGACACCTTTATAGTGTCTTTCATCACACAAATGGGTTTTATATTTTATCCAATAAAAATGCAAAAAACAATCAATTAGTTTTTTCACCAACGCAACCAAGTGCAATTGAATCATGTTCAGTCATTATAGCTCATAGCGATGATGTTTTAATAGAGAATTGTTTGGTATTAGAAAACAAGTTAATCGCTGAAATACGTACAAATGGCTTGAAAAAAATTAGTTTGTACGATTTGAAAGGTAAATCTGAAGGAGCAATTGAATTTAAAGAAGAGACCTATTATACAGGCCTTTCATTGAATGATGATTTTAATGCAAAGCAAGTTTATTTTATCTATAACTCATTAACAACGCCTTCATCGGTGTACACTTATGATTTAGCTTCGAAAGCGCAAACATTGTTTTTCAGAAGAGAATTGTTGGATAAAACGTTTTCTCCAGATGATTATGTTTCTGAACGGATTTGGGCTACAGCGAATGACGGAACTAAGATTCCAGTATCGATTGTCTATAAGAAAGGTACAGTTTTAAGTAAAGCACCACTCCTATTATACGCCTATGGTTCATATGGCTATACGACTCCCGATGTTTTCAGTGCAACGCGGTTAAGTCTATTGGACCGCGGAGTCGTGTATGCAATTGCACATATTCGTGGAAGTAAGTACATGGGTGAAAAATGGTATGAAGATGGGAAAATGATGAAGAAAGTGAATACCTTCACTGATTTCATTAATGCTGCTGAATACCTCGGAATGAAAGGCTATTGCGATAAAAATCGCATTTATGCGCAAGGGGGAAGCGCTGGTGGATTATTGATGGGTGCGGTTACGAATATGGCGCCGTACTTGTGGAAAGGGGTTATTGCGCAAGTTCCGTTTGTGGACGTTGTAACAACGATGTTAGATGAATCGATACCTTTGACAGTTGGAGAATATGAAGAATGGGGAAATCCGAATGAAGAAGACGCTTATTTTTACATGTTGAACTATTCACCTTATGACAATGTTAAACCAATGGACTACCCTGCATTGCTCATTACTACTGGTTATCACGATTCACAAGTACAATATTGGGAACCAATGAAATGGGTTGCAAAATTGAGGGAATACCGCTCAAATGATCAACCTTTGTTGTTTGATTGCAACATGGATGCAGGTCATGGTGGTGGTTCTGGAAGAACAAATGAGCGCAAGGAAATTGCTAAAGAATATGCTTTTATTTTACACTTGGA
>JBDLVK010000041.1:0-32651 GCA_039804825.1 Bacteroidota bacterium | reverse complement strand
AATCGAAAAAAAGTAATATTTTTGGAAAATAAGATAACCTCTTAAATCGTTCTTTTAGGCAAATGAAAATGACTGGTCAGTATACTCCGTTTTAGGGTGGTCAGTATGGGCGTTTTCTCCACTCTGTAGAACGGAAACCTTCCTTGCGAATTTTGGTTCTGAAATTCTCAAGTGTTTTCTTGATCAATTTCGCTGCCTTTATTGCTCTGTTGTTGATATCAGGTTCGCTTGAATTCAACTGCTCTAAGTCATCACAAAAGTTTTTAGCAGTAGCAATATAGTATTCCATAGAGATAATTTGGTTTTTTAGATTGGTTCGATGTATCATTTTGTATGCAAACAAAATTCGAATTCATGAACGTATTTTATTTACGTTCTGCATTTAAATTTTTGAAATTTTTTGAAATAAAAAAGCGACCGAGGCCGCTTATTATTTATCCAACTTTTTTCGATTTTGTCTGGGTTGAGAATAATTTTGCGCGAAGCATTTCCATATCATCGCTCACTTTTTGTTCTACCACTTTCGCATATATTTGAGTGGTGCGGATGTTCTGGTGACCAAGCATTGCGCTGACCGTTTCAATCGGAACTCCATTCGCCAAGGTTACGGTTGTTGCGAAGGTATGACGCGCAATGTGTGAAGTCATTTTCTTGTTGATATTGCAAATATCTGCTAGCTCTTTCAAATAAGCATTGTAACGCTGATTGCTGTTGATAGGTAACAATTTATTGTACTTCTTGCAATATTCATGGTCCTGGTACTTCGCGATTATTTCTAATGGTATTGGAAGCAATGGAACACTTTCTTTTGTGCCCGTCTTCTGACGATGGGTCGAAAGCCACAGATTTCCATCTAAGCCTTTCATGACAGCATTGTTTTCGAATTGATAAACATCACTATAGGCAAAGCCTGTATAACAACAGAAAATGAAGACATCGCGTACTTCGTTCATGCGTTCGGATCCAAAGTCTTTGTACATGATTTTGTTGAGTTCGTCAATGGTCAAGATTTCTCGACTTGGTGAATGGTAAGAGCATTTGAAATTGTTGAACGGATTGGATGGAATCCAGTCTAATCCAACTGCCATGTTCATGATTTTCTTTAAGTTTTTGATGTACTTGTGTGCGGTATTGCTTTGGATTTTTTCTACTGTCAACAGGAAATGTTCGAACTCAGTGACGAATGATAAACGCATTTCTGGAAGTGGTTTATCGCTTGTTTTATACTGCTTTTCAAGAAACTTTTTCACCTTGTTCATTGTGATCTCATGTCGCTTGACGGTAGCAGCAACTACTTTTCCAACTTTGACTAATTCGTACATTTTTAAGTTGTGGTATTCGTAGGCTTGAAGGATGGTTTTGTGAGCTGGTTCTTCTTCCGTTCCTGTCAATTTTGCTTTCAGAATTTTGGCCGAAATTGGTTCTTTGGAACCGATTGCTTTAATAAATAAATCATTGATTTTACTTTGAACGGTATCGATGTATCCGTTCAAGAAAATTGCATTTTGTGCGCTTGGTTTTAGTCGCATTTTGACACTATCCCAAGACTTCGAATTTACATAATGAGTGGTTGCAATTTCGGATCGAGCACTGTCGACATAGATGCGAATGTAGAGGGGATAAAGTTCATTTTTTTGTCGTTGTTTATTCAAATAAAAAAGGACATGAAATTTGTTGTTTGTTATCATATTAATTGTTTAAAAATTTGCTGTCTTATTTGTTCTTTTCATCAAAATAAAACAGGGCTGAAACATAATGATACCAAGGGGTACGGTGTTTTCCAGCCAGCAAGATAGTTTAAAAATTCTGCTGGCTGATTTGCTGTCGATTTATTTGTATTTTTTTGATTTTATTTGATTTTCCAACATGCATTGAAATCTCTGAAAGGCGCGTAAATCCTGAATTCTGGATTATATAAACGAAAAAAGCCTCCTTAAAAGGAGGCTTTTCGTGATCCCGCTGGGATTCGAACCCAGGGCCCATACATTAAAAGTGTATTGCTCTACCAGCTGAGCTACGGAATCATTAAGCTTTTTTTAACAATATCTCGATCGTTATTGCGGGTGCAAAGATATGTGTATTATTTGTTTTTACAAGGAAAATATTCGATTTTTTTAAGTTTTTTTTTCTTTCACTTTATAAGTTGCTGGAAAATAGGACTGAACAGAGTTAATTAGGGTGTGTCAATCTAATTTGTTTACTTTGTATTTATGGAGCGAATTATTCTAATCGGTTTTATGGGAGCAGGTAAAACAACGCTTGGCAAAGAACTAGCGCATCAATTGAATTTACCTTTCTTTGATTCAGATGCCTTGATTGAAGAGCGAACCGCTTCGACAGTTTCGTCCATTTTTCTGAACAACGGAGAATTACATTTTCGACAATTGGAGAAGGAAACGATTGAACAACTTCCGCAAAAATCTTCTTTTGTACTCGCAGTAGGTGGTGGTTTACCATGTTTTAATGAGATGATGAAGATCTTGAATAACCTTGGTACAACGATTTATTTGAAACACGATGTGACAACCTTGTCCAAACGCCTAACAAATGATTCGGAGCAACGTCCATTAGTTGCTGAAAAGAGTGGTGAGGCTCTGATTTCCTATATTAAAGAAAAGGTTGAAGAACGTGAATCAGTTTATTCGAAAGCGAAACTGATTTTGGAAGAAACGGAACAAACTCCCGATGAAATTATTCGTCGTCTGAATCTTCTTCACCAAAAAAGCTAAGACTTCCTCCATTTTCTTCCTTTTTAAGCAAGAACAAATAAAAAATCGATAAAGCGTTCATAGCGATAAATGAAATTTTGTCAAAAAATGTCGTGTCCTCGGAGTAATAGTCTAAGTTTAAATAAAACAGAAGCATTCCGATATAAAAGACTGTTCCGCCAAAAAAGAAGTAGGCAAAACGTAAGTCTTTTCTCCACATTAAAACCAATCCAATAAATACGGCAATCCAACAAACAATGCTAATTAAATGAAAGGTCATTAAACGGTCTAAAAAATCACTTGGCTGAAAACCAAGCTCAATGCCTCGATTCATTAATATTCCTTCAACTGGAATTGATTTTTGCTCTTCGATAACACTTCTTAATGAAATTGCGAAATAGCTAAGGCAACTCCATAGAAAAAAGATTGCCCAGATTACAAAGTTGATGTAAAATGTAACTCGGGTATATCCATCCGGTTTTACTTCGCCAAACAAGAAATTTCGTACACGTAACAGCAGGGGAATAGGACTATCCAATAATGATTCGTGATGTTCCGTTTGTTGGGTTTCCATATTATGGCTAAAATTGTACTTCAAAAATACAAGAATTCTTAGCGATTATGAAGGAATATTTATGTGAAACACCTTTTCTCGATTTTCAACATGTTTCCTTTGATGCATTTACTGCAGGTATTGATCCAAAGCTTCCAACAAAGGAAAAAGCAATTGCTTTGTATTATTTGGTGAGAGATGCATTTTTATATGATCCTTATCACCTCGATTTGACAAACGAAGGATTAAAAGCTTCAAATGTGCTTTCCAAAAAACGTTCGTGGTGTGTCGATAAATCATCTGTGCTGACGGCTTGTTTGCGAAAATTCGGGATTCCTTCTCGCTTGGGTTATGCAATTGTTACCAATCACATTGGCGTTGAGAAATTAACCCATTATTTGCAACGTGAAGAAATCGTTTTTCACGGTTTTGTAGATGTATTTTTAGACGGAAAATGGGTGAAATGTACGCCTGCTTTTGATCAACGAATTTGCCGCGTTTCCGGTGTGACACCTTTAGATTGGGATGGAGAGACAGATTCTCTTTTTCAAGAGTTTGATCAAGGCAAGAAATTTATGGAATACAAGCATTTTTACGGAACATTTAGTGATGTGCCAATCGAACTAATGAATGCTGAAATGAAAGCGTATTACCCGCATTTGTTTGAAGTAAAGTATGATTCTAAGGAGTTTTCGTTTTACCACCTGTGATTAGAGCATAGAGCATCGAAAATAGAGCATAGATTTGAAACCAAAATATTCCTCTGAATTGATTTCAACTACTTAAAAAATATACCTCTAGTCTTCCTGTTTGCTGAAAACTTTCGGCATCTTTCGTCTTTTGTCTTGAAGTCCTAAAGTCATAACATCCTAAAGTCTCACTCTACAATAACTACCAAATACTTCGAAATTTTCCAGAAATCGTTTGGATTGATAATCTTGATTTTTGTGTTTTTGCCTACACTGACCAAATTGTATGAACTAGAGGGATGATCGGTTACCAACTTCAATTCAGAACCTTCAATGAAAATCTCTTTTTCTTCTGTTAAATCAATTTTTGAGAAATATTTCTGATTGAAGTTATCCATCAATTTGATTTTCTTACCAATACCAATAAATCCATTTTTGCGATCAATGACTTGATTTTTAACCAACTCTTCTTCCGTTCCATAAGAGTAATAAACGGTATTTAATTCATCTGTAAGTTCGTCAACTAAAACGGCTTTTTCTTGGTAGGCATCAAACAATTTTGAATAGGCTTTGTCCAATGAACCTAATTCTTCTTGCAACATTTCTATTTGTTCGTCTTTTGCCTTCATATTTTTCACCAAATCTTCAATCATTGACTCAAGTTCCTTGATCTTTAAACCGCTTGTTTTTAGCTGTTTGTTTAATTGAGTCACTTTTTTCGCATTCTCTTCGCGCAAGAAATTGATTTGCTTAATTTGGTCTAGCATCCATTGCTTGTCATCATCTGATAATTCAGCGTTTGTTGATTTGATGCGCAATTCATCCTTTTTTAATTCAATTGATTCAAGGTTGGATTGTATTTCAGTGTAAAACTCTAACGATTCATTAATCAGTTGGTCTTTATCGGCATTTTCTTTCTCTAATTGGGTAATTCGAGTTTCTAAATCCATATTATCTCCAGATGATTCAGATTTATTAGCGTCTGAAGAACAAGCTGCTAAGAAAATGGTTAAGAGTGAAAGTGCAAGAATGGAACGCATATTGATGTTGTTTTGATTAGTGTAAATATAATTCAAATCTTATCTTTGAATTTAAATATTTTAAAATATGCGTTTAAGTAGTTTACTTTTCATTGCTTTCTTCTCGTTTACGGCAGCTTTTAGCCAGGAAATTTCCTATAAATTGAGAATGACAAAACCACAAAATCACTACTTCCAAGTGGAAATGAATTTGGTGGATTTTAAACAAAGTGAATTACTTGTAAAAATGCCGGTTTGGGCTCCAGGTTCTTACTTGGTGCGCGAATTCTCTAAAAATGTTGACTTGGTAAAGGCTTTCGATGAAAATGGAAAAGCTTTAACGGTAACAAAACAAGCAAAAAATGCATGGTCAATTGTACGCGGCTCAGCGAAAAAAGTACGTGTTGAATATGAAGTGTATTCTTTTGAACTTTCTGTACGAACAAGTTTCTTGGATTTAACACATGGTTTCGTGAGTGGTTCTGGCGTTTTTATGTATTTAGATGGACATAAAGATATGAAAGGCTTGTTGGAAATCTATAAACATCCAACGTTTAAACGCATCACAACTGCACTTGAAGCTAAGGGTGAAAGCATAGCAAATGATGGTTCTGAGGTGTTTAAATTTGAAAATTATGACCAATTGGTTGATTGTCCAATTGAAATTGGAAATCAGGAAGTGTTTCAATTCAAAGCAGCTGGGGTGCAGCATACCGTTGCAATCTACGGTGAAGGAAATTATTCTATTCCGCGTTTGCAAACCGACATGGCGAAAATTGTTGAAGCGGCAACTTCAGTAATTGGCGAAAACCCAAATAAAAATTACACCTTCATTATTCACAATGTTGTTGATGGTCAAGGTGGACTCGAACATACGAATTCTACAACACTAAGTGTGAATCGTTGGACGTATGAAGGCTCTGAATACACTGGTTTTTTAACCTTGGTGGCGCATGAATATTTTCATCTGTGGAATGTAAAACGTATTCGTCCAATCGAATTAGGACCCTTCAATTACGATGAAGAAAATTACACGACTTTATTGTGGGTGATGGAAGGTTGGACTTCTTATTACGAAGATTTAATTGTTCGTCGTGCTGGCTTTACAATGCCGGATGAATTTATCAATAACCTGCAATCAACAGTGAATTACGTTGAAGGATCTGTTGGAACACGTGTTCAACCAGTTGCGCACGCAAGTTTTGATGCATGGGTAAAGGCCTATCGTCCAAATGAAAATAGTGCCAATACAACAATGACCTATTATTCTCGTGGAGGAATGCTTGCAGCTCAATTAGATGCAAAAATCATCTCTAAATTTAAAGGTGAAAAATCGTTGGATCATTTCTTACGCGTTTTGTACACCAAGTATTACAAGGAATTGAATCGCGGATTTTCTGAAAAAGAATTTAAGGATGAATTGGCAAAATTCATGGGAGAAAACATGGATGATTTTTTTGCGAAATATGTGGATGGAACAGAAGTAACTCCGTTAAATGAAACATTTGGTTTACTTGGAATCAATGTTGAAAGTGTTGGTGGTTCAAAACCTTCCTTTGGCGCAAGTTTACGAGAAGATGGTGGGAGCGTTTTTGTGCGTTCAATCCGTTCAAATTCGTCTGCTGAAAATGCTGGTTTAAGCGTGAATGATGAAATCATTGGTTGCAATGGTTATCGTGTAAATCAAAAATCGTTTGAGGATTTTGTTGCTGGATTGAAAGCAGGTGATAAATTTACCATCTTGATATCACGTGATGAAATTTTACTGGAATTGGAAGTTTCTATGGAAAGCTATTTGAAACCCCAATATGTTTTCAAAGTGAATCCAAACGATACGAAAAAGGCTCAATTGCGTTCTTACTGGTTGCGCACAATTTAAGTCAAGCGATCAATTATTGCTTCGTGTTCTGGATATAAAGGCAATAATTCTGCTTTGGTGAACAATTCGAAATCTTCGAAATCGAATCCTGGTGCTACAGCGCAGGAAACGAGTGAATAACTGTTTTCTTCAAGTACTGATGAACCGAAAATGGTGTTCTTTGGAACCAAGAATTGCGGTTGTTGACCAGCTTCCAAATCCAAGCCTACAGGATTTTCTGTATGGCCATTCTCATCTAACGTGTGAACGATTAGAGGACTTCCTGCATGGTAGAACCAAAGTTCATCACTTTTGATGCGGTGGAAACGTGAAACATTTGAAGAGGTTAAAAGGAAATAAATTCCTGTCATCAACTGGCGATTTTTTTCCAGAATGTTGTCTTCAGATCGGTAAGTTTCTTTGTAAAAGCCACCTTCTGGATGCGGTAACAAGCCTAATTTTTCAACCCAATATGCAATTTCATTTTCCATACTTATAATATTGGACCGTTTTGAAATTGAACTCCGCTGTTTCGAATATTCGGGAAAAAGTACTTGAAATCGAGCGATAAATAAGATCCATCAATTTCAGCATAAGCTAATTTCTTTATTCCTTGGTATTGGTATTTTGCAACCATATCGAAAACTGGCCCAATCGGAATACGTCCAGATCCACCTAGGTAGAAAAAACCTATTTTATCAGTTCTGAATTCAAAACCAAAATTGGCATTCAATTCAATTCCTGCTTTTTTGCGCACAACTCCAGTATGAGTGAAGGTAAATAATCCTCCCGGTTTTGTAAGTACACCAACATCTGTTGGTTTAAAGGTCAGAGCAGGGCCTAAGGATGCATTCATAAAAAAGCGCTCACTCATTTGCACATACACCAATAAATTCAACGGCATATCGTATTGGATGAAACTAATGGTGTTCGAAGCAAAAACAGAAGAATCAGCAACTGACATTTGTATGTCGAAATTACGTTGTGTAAAATTAAGCCCTGTTTCAAAAGCCAATAATTTTGTAAAACCAGCACGAACTGTTCCACCAAAAGAATAACCCATTTTTTGACTTACAGTAGTTGAAAATTCACCATTTGAAAATGTCGTCGATGGTGTTCCAATGAATTGAGTTGGAAAAACAGGCTTTGCTTGTAAACCAAAATAGGAAGGAAATTTTTCTCTTTTCTGATTCGATTGAGAGAAAGCATAACCAACGCAAACTAGTGCAAGAGCGAGAACCTTTATTTTCATGGACATAACAACGCGAAGAAAACTATTTTATTTGGATTTTAATACTTGAATGAGTGAACTGTATGAATTGTTGAGTTATTCATTGATCCATTCGGTTGTATATTCCAATGGTTTACGATGCGCTTTTGGCCATTCAATTGCAGGATAACCGATGTAAAACAAGCCCAAACATTTGTCTTTTTCTCCTAAACCAAGAAATTCATTCATTTGAGGTGAATAAATCAATTTCGGTGTTGCCCAAAATCCACCAAGGCCATAAGCTGTGCATGATAAATGCATGTTTTGAATTGCGCAAGCGACAGCTTCAATTTCTTCAATTTCAAGAATTTTTTCTTCTGCTTGACGTTCCATACAAACAGCAATGACTACAGAAGATTTCATTGGACGTGTAAGCATTTTTGCCAATTTCATGTCGTTTTGTTGCTCTTTTGGTGTCAATTCCAAATACGTTTTACCTAGGAAATTAGCCAGTTTTTGGCGACCATCTTCCAAGAACACTTTGAAGCGCCACGGTTGTGTGTTACCATGTGTTGGAGCCCATTGAGCGTTGTTGAGAATTAATTCGATTTGTTCCTTGTGAACCTTGCGATCACTGAATTGCTCTGGGTAAATTGTTCGACGATTGCGAATTAGTTCGTTGACCTCTGAAAGATTAAATCTCATGCTATTGTAATTTCTTACAAAAGTACATTTTCTAGTTCATCTAAAAATCAATTTCCTCCTTCCAATTCTTTATTCACTTTTTGAATGTAGAAAAAGCTTCTGTCAATTGTTTCATAGGAACCATTTGGCATTGGACCTAATGCAGGAGCAGCAACGACATAGCCGTATCCATCCAATAAAACATAACCAGGATAGGTCTCAATTTTATAGTTTTTCCAAACTGCATTAGATTCGTCAACTTGGAATTTTTCCCAAGGAATTGCATCTAAGTATGCTTTTACATCTTCAGCTTTGTACTCCTTTTTCGGGTAAATTGTAATGAATTGAACATCACCTTTGTATATTTCATACAATTTTTTCAATGGTTCTAACTCTATTGTACTTTTTGATGAAGCCGGATCGTAAAAGTGAATGTACAAGTGTTTTTTACTGTAATTGGCCAAAGTTTTACTTTCTCCAGTTGTATTTTTTAAAATAAAATCAGGTGCTTTTCCACCAACAGTTAACTCTGTCAAACGCAATTTCATATTACGCGCAATTACAGCGTTCGCATCAAATAAACTGTGGTTTGCCACACTGTCAAGAACTGTTAAAATATTTGTTTGAGGAAAATCTTTTGAATAAAATTCTTCGGACAACATTTTAATCATGACCATTTCACGCAGACGCATGTTAATCAAGGTGTATTCTGAACCAAGAGCACGCATGATTAACGTTGGACTACTTTTCAATAAACCTAAGTAAACACGGTTATTAGTCTCCATGGATAGGCGAGGAGCCATTTTCTCATAAAAAGCATTGATGTACCCCATGTATTCGTCATTTTGATATTCCACGGGAGAATGTTTAATGTAGAAATCATGTTTTTCGTAACGATTGCGTTCTGCAGCAAATTGAATGTTGTCCAATGAGGCAAAACTATAGCGCACAAATACTTTTAAATAATTCTCAGGACTTCCTTTGGCGAACTTTTCCAGGGTGTCGTTCAAATTGTATTTCTTCTCAACAATTGTTTTGAATTCATCCATTTTTGTGGCGAATTCCAATGGTTTCGATTGACGTAAATAGAAATAATTGCCTATGAAGTCGTCTGACCATCGTTGAAATTGAAGAATGTTATAGTTAATATCAGTCGTATCTAAATTGAAAAAGGTGATTTCAACATTGTTTCCATTTGGTCGATACGGTTCGAATTTGTCTTTTGCAGGAATATAAATATCGTAAACACCATACGGTTGAATGTACAAGAAACTCTTGTTTTTATTGGCGCGTATGATGATTTTTTGCGTTTCATTGGCGAAGAAACTTACGGAAAATGTACTATCAGGTAGAACTGTTGTTGAAGCAATTCGACTTTCCATCATTGAAAAATAATCTTCAATCGCCATGAACGAAATCGTTTGTCCTACATAACTTGGTGCAGTTCCTTTGATCGTAACCAGCTTTTTATCTTGTCCGAAACCCGTCAAAGCATTGATAAGAAGAATGAAAATAAGAAGAATGCGCTTGTTCATTTCAGTTTGTTTTTTCTAGCCGTTACATAATTTGTACCACAGATTAAACGAGTAGATTGGCATTTGTTACAAACAAGGAAATATCGCCCTTGTTTTTATAGATTTCTCGCACAATTGTCGCATTTATTGCTGCATACTCTTGATTGGTTAGCAAAAACACTGTTTCAATGCCACTCAAGGTAGTGTTCATGTGAGCAATCGAACGCTCATATTCAAAGTCTTTTGAATCGCGCAATCCACGGACAATGTGTGAAGCCCCTATTTCTTTGCAAAAATCAACAGTTAAACACGAATACGTTTCAATGCGCAAGCGAGATTCATGTTCAAAGAGCGAACGAATGTGGCTTTTTCGTTTTTCGAGATCAAACAGATAAGCCTTTGAACTATTCACTCCAATTGCAATGACAATTTCATCGAATAGGTTCAACGCACTATGAACAACTGCTTCATGTCCTTTTGTGAAAGGATCAAATGACCCAGGAAATACACCTATTTTTTTCATGCTTAGAGCTTTTAATCATTGGTTTCATCTTCTTCCGTGCGGAAAAAGCTGAAATAAACGTTTCCATATTGGCGAACAAGTTCGAAATGTTGTTTATCTTCTAATTTCGTGTGGCGACCGTGTTCGATTATTAATAATCCACCGTCATTTAAGAGCTGACGTTCGAATACGATTTCAGCGATTTCATGGTGAAATTTGTATTCATAGGGCGGATCAGCAAAAATCAGATCAAATTTTCGTTCTGTTTTTTTTAAGTAAAGCAGAATGTCGGATTTGATTGTTTCTAAATGTTCCTTTATTCCTAATTCAGCTGCATTTTTCGTGATAAATCGAAGGCAATTTGAATTTTGATCGACGGCAGTTACATTTCCTGCTTCTCTTGAAATGAATTCAAAGGAAATATTCCCAGTTCCGGCACATAAATCTAATATTTCTAAATCATACAAAGCCATTTGATGTTCAAGCACATTGAATAATCCTTCTTTGGCAAAATCCGTTGTCGGACGAGAAGGAAAACTCTTTGGGACTGAAAAACGTCGAGCTTTTAATGTTCCGCTAATTATACGCACAGTTGTTGAGATTTAATGATCAAGTCAGAATTGACTAGGATAGTTGATGATTTTAAATCAGCAAAAGCGCTGAATTTAGTATGCAGTTCATTGATTTTGTCCTCTGAGGATCCAACTCCTGGACAAATTTGTAAGGTTCCACTTTCTTTATTCAATCCTTTTTGTTGCAAGGTAAACAACGTGTGGTAAATGATGTCTTCATTTTCATTGTAATCGAAAACACTGTAAAATTCTAATTTGTTTTCTTTCACTATTGACAAAAAAACGTGGTAATCATAAACCACTAAAGTCGTTTTAAGTTTAAATGCATTCTCTGCAAAAATTCCGCGAAGCAAATGTGACCCTTCGTGCTGTATAATGGAGCGCGGATAGCGAATTACAAAAAATGATTTTACCCACAATGGAATTTCATAGATATTCACCATTCCATGCTCTGGAATGCGATTGTAATCAATGTGATTTGAAGGAATTTGATCGCCGTAACACAATTTAAAAATGCTTTCCGGTTTACTTTCTCCAAAAATATTCGCTGGAATTAATGTTGTTCGTTTGCTTGACCAAGAAATGGTTTGCTCATCAAATTCTTGATTTTTCAAACCAGCATCAACCAAAAACTCATCCAATTGTTCCTTGTAGCGATAATCTTTCTTATCGGTAAAGGTGTAATTATAGGATGTTGTCATTCCGTTTTCTACTACAGAAAAACGAACTGCTGTCTCTGATAATTCGATGGATAAATGCTTCACGTTAATTTATTTCCTATTGAACGAGTTAAAAGTACGATTTTTTGAGCGATTAATTAAGAAAAGTTCAATGGTAGGTTTTAACAAAGTGAATAGTTTTTGTTATCATTGTGGGACTAACCGATTTGAAATCAAACCACGCAGCTAATAGTCATGTGCTTATATTAACTAAACGTATGTCAAATCAATCAACTGAAAATAAACTTCAAACAAGCATGTTTCGTTGTCTTTTTATTTTTGTCGTGCTGCTATTATCAGCCCAAACAGCTTTTTCAAGAGATGTCATCAAACGTGAGAAGTCAAACAAAACAGTATTAGAAGAGCGCGAGGCAATTGTTATTTTATCTGGGTTTGGTTCTTTGTATCATTCAACGCGGAACCAGGTTAAGAATTTTCAAGGAAAGGGATTTGATTTGTTTATTCCCGATTACATATCACGGTCATCGTTAGAGGATTGTTCTGAAAATTTGGAGAAATTCATATCAAAGCACAAGCTGAAATCGTACAAAAAAGTGCATGTTTTTTCATATATCGTTGGTGGTTGGACCTTGAACACTTATTTAAAGACACATGAATGGCAAAATTTGAGTTCCGTCGTATACGATCGAAGTCCGCTACAAGAAACTTTACCTGGAATTTTATCCCGTGAAAAGCCGGCAATGAGTCGTGTCTTGTTTGGTAAGTTGATTAAAGAACTGGCCGAAACGCCTTATTTTCCGTCGACGCTAAAACAGTGCAAAGTAGGTTTGTTGATTGAAACAAAAGCTACAAAGACACTTTATCACAACAAAGAGGCGTTTTTAAAATTACCCGCTGTTTCTTATGCTGTAACTGATTTTCAGCAACCATACGTAGATTATTTTTACACGTATCAAAGTCATGATGATTTATATGTGGCATTGGAATATACGGCACCAAAAATTATTTCATTTTTTAAAACAGGAACGTTTGGAAGTGAAGTAGAGCGAGTTTATCAGTTGAGCAATCCGTTTGAAGTTTACCAAAAGAAGTGACCCGAAAAAATCAAATAGTACTTTTATTTTGCATTGCAACTCAGTCCTTGTTATGTGCTGGCTATTTGTTGTCGAAAGAAGTTGATTTGCTGCAGTTTCTGCTTACTTCTTGGGTTGGATTCAGCGGAACAATTTTGATTTATGGATTTGACTTTGGCTACGGTGCAGGAAAGAAAGTTGTTAATTACTTGATTAATAGTCGTCAACATCCTTGGCAATCCATCTTTTTGATTCAATTTATTTTTGTTTCATTGCCTTTGGCTTACTATTTTTTGTCTTGGAATAGAATTCTTACCATTGGATTTATTGGGGCAATTGGATTTATCTACTCCTTACATTTTCCTTTTGTAAAGGAAGGCTTCCGTTTCAAACGACTATTCATTGTTAAAAATATATTCATAGGATTTGCTTGGGGAGCTTTAATTTTGGTTGGAGCAGGAACACTAGAGAACCAACTTAGTAATTTACTTTTCTGGTTCATGTCACTTCAAATTGTTGTGGGAAGTATCGTGCGCGATTGTGCTGATACAGAGCATGATGAAAAATTAGGTGTAAGAACTTTGCCCTTGAAATTTGGAATAAAACGAACAATTCCCAGTTTGCACCTTGCAAATTTAAGTACTGGACTTGTTATTGTGGCATTACCTTTTCAGGCGACATTGTTTTGGGTTATTGGTTTGACTGTTTTGTGGCGGTCTTTCGTGATTTGGAAAGTAGGACATAACCATGGCGCAATGTTTTGGACGCAAACCTTAAACATTCTCACGTGTTTAGTTTTCTTTTTCTTACTTTTAATTGTTTCAATTTAGAGATTATGACAATCGATCCAACTTATTTTGCTGTTGCTATTTTAAGTTCAGCGACCATTTTTACAAGTGCTTGGTGGTTGGATGCACGAACGCATTCCCGCTTAGTGAAAGTCGATATTACTGATCGTGAATTGCAAACGCATCGCATTTTGATCTTGACTTCCGGATTAATGGAGTTTTCCCTTGTTTTGATGTATTGGTTGGACATTGAAATTCTGCCTTTGTTCATTGCTGCTTTAGTAACGCGAACAGCTCATGAATTCATCGATGAATTGCGCTATCATACTGATCGTTGTACATTTTATGAAACGATACTTCACTTAATTATGTGGATTTCGGTCATTTCAAAGACATGCTTCCTCTTCATTTGGGGATTTTTCACGCATTACAAGGGAATCGAAACGCTTCATCCAGCCTTTTATGTGTGGGGTGGAATCATTGTGCTTTTGATGGGATTGATTAGTATGAAGGAATGGTTCCAAGGGAAGAGTTGAGGAATGAAGGAATTGAGTAAATGTATTAATGAGTAAATAAATTCATTTACAACTATTATTATGAGAAAGGAACATAATTTCGGTTTGTAAAGGCTGAAGGCAGGACAAGATTACATTAACAGCATTAACAACATTACAACATTACAACATTACAACTTTGCAAATTAGCAACTTTGCAAATTAACAACTTTGCAAATTAACAATCTTACTTAAAACCCCCGATTTTAGTGCTTTTCATAAGCATTTTATGTTTATTACACCCTTTGTCTTGAATCATTAAGTTCCAAAATAAGTACTATTTCCTTTCCATCATCTTCGCCCGAATCACAGTTGGATCATATTCAAAGTATTCCAACCCCATTCTATGTGCTAATTGCTTGGCGATTTCAACGCTATGAGAACGTTGTCCAAATCGGGTTAAATCTGTTTTGTTGCGGTAATTTACATTCAATAAACAAAGACCAAATTTGTAATCTGTATTACTAACAGAGCTTAAACGTGAATATGCTGTCACGGTTTCTTTAACAGGAATTACCGTTATGTATTGAAAATTACCATAGTTTTTTTTCTTCTTGATTTTGAAAAAACCAAATAGTTTCGTGTAAAAAACAACAACTTTTTGTTCTGGAAGAATATCAATGCCTTCTCGTGTAAATGTAATAAGTGCCCCAATCACAATTCCGATTGTACCGACAATCCAATCGCCGAGCAATAGGAGTACTGAAATTCCTAAAATGATGTAGCCAATTAAAAGCACATTTGAAGGTGAAACCTTTCCATTGTCATAGCTGAGTGCTACAGGTTTGTCAAGTTGATCCATTTATTGAAGCTTTGAAAAGTTAGCTAATAATGCAAGTATTCCCCAAAATATCCATGGAATACTAATCGGTACCAATGTCCACCAGATTTTGTTTCTTATTGGCAGTTTATGTAGCCAATAAAGAAGAATAAGAAAACCATATACAGCGGTCAAAATCATCACAAAAAATGGATTGATCATTAAAATAACTGAAGTAATTAATGCAGTGCGATGTAGAAAGATAATTCGAGGTACATTTTGTTTTTTTTGAAGTTCATAAACAATTGTATCCTCACCATTCTCTCTATCTTTCTCAAGGACTTCAGCCACTGTAAATCCGAATTTTCGGTAAATCGAATTGGCTGGATTGTGTGCATTGGTTTCGAGGTAAATCGAAGTCCAATAGGTGTTTTCTGTTTCGAGATAGTTGAAAAATACTCCAAGCATTTTCGCCATCAATCCTTTCCCACGAAAATGTGGAAGAAGTAATAAGGCTTCCATGTGAATTCGTTCGTTTTCTGTTTTGTAAGATAGATATCCAATCGCTTCATTGTTCATGAAACATTCCAACAAGATAAAATTCTCCGTGGTATAATAGTTTTTCCATGTTTCTAAATTCCCTTCAATGGCGTAATAATCTGTTCCAACGTACTTTTTCTGACGTATCCAATCGCTTTCCCAAAGTAGATAATACTGCATAAAAAAGCGTTCGAATTCATTCGGTAGATCAATACTTTTGAAAAAAAATGCGCTTTCCATGGAGAAACGAAGATAGGGAATTTTAGAGTTTATCTATTTATTCTTTGTTATTCTCCTTACCTTTAAGCTGTGGAAAATCCTGAGTCTTCAATATTCAAACAGCAAATCACCCAGTTTTTTGAACATGCTCCAACAGTTGATCAAAGTCGCTTGATTGATGAATTGGAACGGTTCATGAAATTGAAGGAATCGCATCCCTTATTTTTGTTGAAAGGATACGCCGGAACAGGAAAAACGACCGTACTTGGAGCTTTCGTTAAAACCTTGACGCATTTTAAAGTGAAGTCACGCTTGTTGGCGCCAACAGGTCGAGCTGCAAAAGTGCTGAGCGCCCGTTCTTCCAAAGAAGCCTTCACGATTCACAAACAAATCTATCGCCGCAACTCAAAAGTGGATGAGTTTTCAGGTATGATGCTCGCACCAAATCTGCATACAAACACTGTTTTTATTGTTGATGAAGCATCAATGATCGGTGACCATTCATTGCTAACAGATGGAAGTATTTCAAACAGAAATTTGTTGGACGATTTATTCGAATACGTTTTTTCAGGAAAGAATTGCCGTTTGATTTTACTTGGAGATGAAGGACAGTTGCCTCCTGTTGGTTGCGACTATTCACCAGCTTTGGATGCCAACTTTTTAAAGAACAATTACTTCGCGCTTAACATTACTGAATTTTCCTTGTCAGAGGTTTTGCGACAAACGAATGAATCGGGAATATTAGCGAATGCAACAGAATTGCGTTCCTTGGACGATGACGATCATCCACAATTTCAGACAAAAGGCTATACTGATTTTGTGCGTTTACCTGGGGACGAATTTCAGGACGCTTTGGAAGCTGCGTATTCGTTCAGTGGGGCAGAGGAGACGATTATAATTACACGATCAAATAAACGTGCGAATGCTTACAATAATCAAATTCGTTCACGTTTGCTGTGGTACGAAGAAGCCTTGTGCGCTGGCGATTGCTTAATGGTTGTGAAGAATAATTATTATTGGATCGATGATCAATCGAAAATGGGATTCATTGCCAATGGAGAAGCGTTGAAAGTCTTACGTGTGAAGAAAGTAGAAGAACTTTACGGCTTCGAATTCGCACGTGTAATCGTGAAATTCAGTGATTACGATGAACTCGCAGAATTGGAAGTCTTAGTATTCATGGAATCTCTTCAAGTTGAAGCACCTTCTATCTCACGTGCACGATTGAAAGAATTGTTTTTTGCGATTGAGCAAGATTACGCCCACGAACGCAATAAAAAGAAACGCTACGAATTGATTTTAAAAAATCCATATTTCAACGCGCTTCAAGTGAAATACGCCTATGCGATTACCTGCCACAAATCACAAGGTGGACAATGGGAACAGGTGTTTATCGATCAAGGATTTATCGAACCGGAATCGATTAACAAAGAATACCACCGTTGGCTTTATACCGCCGTTACACGTGCCACTGAGAAATTGTATTTGGTGAACTTTACGGAAGACTTCTTCGGGGATTCGTGATTTAGGATTCAGGATTCGTGATTCATGATTTGTAATTGATGAATTGCGTTAAACATCAATTCAAAAAAATAGTTTTGTTCTTAAATTCCTAGTCACTAGTCACAACCGCCGTGAGGCAGCAGCGCAGCTAATCACGAATTATAAATCACAAATCAATTAATTTGACGGACGTTGCTCCAACCGCAATTCTTGTTTTTGCCCATTCTTTGTTGAAACGATCGATGACAATTTTGGCATTTTCACGCGATAAATAAGTTCCAGCGTAGACATTCACTTCGTCTTTCAGTTTTTTCATAATTGTCGCAGTTCGCATCACACTCAATACGTCATTTTTTGACAATTTGTATTTCGCCATTAATGCTTGAAGCTCTACATTTGAAATTTGTAGGTTGGAAGCTACTGGATCAGTGTAAGAATTCACTTCCAATTTGATAGCTCGATCCAAATGAACGAATAATTCTGAGCGACGCAAACGCACAAAAGTTGAATCATTGCGATTTGTTGGATAGGAACTCAATTCAACTGGATTGTTTGCTTTTACTGTTCTACAACCATTCCACTCACCGATTCCTTGTCCGCGAGCGATGATTGAAAACGGCACTTTTTTATCCAGTAAGCCTTCAAAAAATTGCAACAAAGCAACGGAATCTTTTTGCGTAAATAATTTACGATCCAAATTATAAGCATCTGAAGCAAAAACGTCTTGCAACTCAACTTGAATACGCGCATTGTAATTCGGTTCGGCATCTGTTACGTTAATATGTAACATAACTTCATCCGCTTGTTCCGACAAACACGATTCTGGAATGGCAATTAAACGCACTTCAAAGGCTTCTTTTTTCGCTGAAGCAGGAAATTGAAATTCTTGTGTCAACATGTCAAACGTGGTCGAGTCTTCAAAGGTGTAAATACCATCTTTTTCAGTATAACTCGCCCAACGGTAACCCATCATCGATTTGAATAAATCCAAGCGCTGTTGGTATTTTGCCATCAAATCAATTGCTTCTTGCTTTTGTTTTTCCAATTCCTTGATTTTACGACCGTATTCATCAAATAAATTGTACAAATCGACAATTGTTTGTTGTTTTTTGCGGCGATCTTTCTTGTTTGAATCGGTTGTTGGTTGGTAATCCACTGGACCACCTCCGTAAGGTGTTTTACGTGCTTTTTTCTTTGCCTTTCTAACTTCTTTCGGTGCTTTACTACTTGTTGTAATCGTCGATTGAGTCATGTCGGAATAACTGTGCTCACCTTTTTCAATTTGTAATTCCGTTTCGTCTTTTTTCTTTGTATTGTAGGCTATCCAATAATCAAAACCACGTTTTCCATAAATCATTTCATTCAATTTGGCAATTTTATTGAACTCCAAATCAGCAATGATGGAATAGAAAGTTGTTCCTTCTGAAAACGAAGAATCAGGCGATAAAAAACGGGTGTCACCAGCACCAAATAAATGATAATTCAGACCATTTCGTTCAACTACAACCGTTGTTTGCTTCTTAGAATTGTATCCCCAAACATCGAAATGTACATTGGTGATGCGATTGTCTCCAACCGTCTCAAAATCATTGGTAGTAAAGAGTGCTGATTCAATTTCTTGTTCTTTCTTAGGAACAGGTGTAGACAATTTTAATTGATAGGGAAACAAGCCAATCGCTTTCGGTAATCCTTTGTTCCAACGTCCTTTTTCATCTTTTTCACGTTCTTCCAAGAGCCCAGAAGTAGCACTTCCATCGCCTGCTGCCACCAAGACATTTTCAAAATAATTGGCTTCACCACCCATTGCACGGTAAATTTCAGCAGTGCGCTTTTCAACGTATTGATTAATGACAGAATTAATCGCGTTCAACGCAACAAAACGATCATTTGCATCTAAGAATCGCAGTGTTTCAATCAATGCAGTGCGATCATCTAAGGATAAACTTGGATTAATCACCGAAATAACTTTTGGATGAGGTTCAACGGATTCCCCTTTTTCTTTCAATGCGTTTGGAGGTAAAGCTGCAATCAGCATTTTTTCAAACTCAGCATACTTTGCTTGATAAGGTTCCAACTCTTTGTCACTTCCTCGCTTTGCCAATAACACTTTGTTCAATTCCCAAATGGCCATTTTATTAGCTGCTTCAGAAATAATTCCTTTGGGTGATTTCGCAATTTCTTCGTTTCGAATGATCAACGATTCAGGGTTGTTCATGATGATGATTTCAACCGAATCGTAATTGATTTCCTTGTTGTAGAAACGAATGTCTGGTCCTTGGTAATCAAAGTAACGCCCAATGGAATTATCCAAAATCGGACTTTTCTTTACAATGTGAAACAAATACGCGCGTTCTTCAGCAGACAATCCTTCGTTCACTTGTGCGAAGTTAAAAATAGGGAAGAGGAGAAAAAGAATGTAGATGTATTTCATTGCGTTTCGTTTATTGCTTGGCAGCGGATCAACTGCTCAATAACTTATTTTCGTGTTAAAGGTAACATGCCTCAAGCGATTTTTTTCTTTTTGGTCAAAAAAAAGCGTCCCAATTAAATGAGACGCTTTCCTAAAATTCTTGTTTTTTTATTTGATGACAACTGTTTGTGTTGATTCAACACCGTTGTTTGTCAAACCTACTAAGTAGATTCCTTTGTTCAATGACGATAAGTCAACTGTTGTTCCATTAGTTAATGAAGCAACTGTGTAAACAACACGTCCTGTTTGATCGAAAATTGTCGCTTTTGCATCTGCAGCAAATTCACCTTTGAATGTTACAATTCCCTCTGATGGATTTGGATAAACAGAGAATTCAGTAGATTTCGCATCGTTGATTCCTAAATTGTAAATTGGAGCATAAGCAGATACAACATTAGTTTGTGACATCAATGGAGTTCCTCCTCCAGCTAATGAAATTGCAACAACTGTGTGAATGAACACTGGTAAATTACTTGATGCTAAATCGTAATATTCATATTGAGTACGAACAAATTCGATATCCATCACACCAATGAAATTCACTTGTGTAAAAACTGTATCCACCATTTTGTAGCGAATTACGTTAGAAATAGAAGTTGAATTAGGAAATAACAATGTTCCTTGTCCATCAATTGCCACATTTGCTACACCAGTTGCTGTAGGGTTTTGTGGAATTCCGTTAAAGTCGAAAGCCAAACTTCCAGCGAAGTTGTCAGTGAAATAGTTTCCGTTTGCAAATGGGTATTGAACTGATGTTTCATTATCTGTATCAAAAGTTGCTAAAACAGTTCCAAAAGCTGGTTCTTCGTAAACAAAACCTTGAGAAACACGCTCAGAAGCCGATGAAGAGAAGTAGTTAGCAATTGAACCTTGAATGCTCATGACTTTTGTAGATGATGGGAACGAAGAAGCAAATGCTGTTGTAGAAGCATCCAAAATTTCAATGGTTCTTGTTTCCATGTTCATTCCAACAATGTTTGAATAATCCCACGTAACACCTGTTCCTGTAATGTTCGGATAAGCATCAGTCAATGTATCCAATAAATACATCATTTGTGTAGCTCCAACAGCAGGTTCGTTAGAAGCATCCAATTGTTGCGCTTGAGAAGCAGCAGAAAATAGTAGTGCAGTGAAGAGTAAATGTTTTTTCATCGTTTTTTTAATTTTTTTCAAACTTACTTAAAACCAAATGAATCCGCCAAGTGTTTCCTATTAAACGGTAAAAAAATCATTTAAATGGAATCTACTAGTTACATTTGTTTGAACCTAAAACGGCAATACATTGAAAATGGTTGGTGAAATCAAATTAAAAAGAAAAGCAAGACTTGTTTTTATACTGGTTTTAGCCGCTACCTTCCTTGTTGCATTGGGTTTGTTCAAGTTGCGTTTTGATTACGATTTTGAAAAGTTCTTTCCTGCCGATGACGAAGAATCTGTATTTTTTAGACAACATCGCGCAAAGTTTGAATCGGATAACGATTTCCTGTTAATTGCGATTGAACAAAAGAAAGGGATTTTCGATTTAGGGTTTCTTAAAGAAGTAGATGAACTCACCAAAGAACTTAAAGCGAAGGTTCCACACGTTTTGTTAGTGGCTTCCATCACCAATCAGAATGAAACACTGATTTTACCCGGTGGAATAAAGGTTGAAAACCCATACATTCATTTCGACAACAAACTGCTCAAACAAGATTCTACACGGATTTATAATTCAAAGGAACTCATTAATTCCTTGGTCTCAAAAGATGGAAAATCGCTCTGTATTTTCATTCGCCACAAAGATTACATTGTTAAGAAAGAAAGTGATGTGATGCTCGCGAAAATGAATTCGATTGTCGATAAATACAATTTTGAAGGCGTTCACATCGCTGGACGTACGGTGGGACAAAAACTCTACGTGGAGAAAATGATTTACGAAATGATTTTTTTCCTTTGTTTGAGTGCTGTTCTGATTGTCATCTTCTTAATCATTGCCTTTCGCTCCTTCTGGGGGATTTTCATTCCGCTTTTCGTTATTTTACTTTCCACTGTTTGGGTGATTGGACTCATGGGATGGTTTGATGAACCGATCAATATTCTGCTTGTTACTTTGCCATGTATCATGTTTGTTGTCGGAATGTCGGATGTAATTCACCTTGTCTCGAAATACTTGGATGCATTGCGCGAAGATCACAGCAAATTGGACGCTATCAAAATCACCTTGAAAGAAGTTGGTTTCTCAACCTTTGTAACGGCTGTCACCACTTCACTCGGTTTTTTCACACTTTATTTTGTGAATGTACAACCGATACAAGTCTTCGGAATTGTTGCCGGAATTGGCGTTTTCATTGCCTTCGTAATTACGATGCTTTTGTTGCCCGTTTTACTTTATTTGTTTCCATCTCCCTTATTCATCGCCGAAAAACGTAACGAAAATGTATGGTCTGTTTACTTGCGAAAATGGTTCATTTTTGTCCTGCGCAAACGTAAAATAATCTTGGCGACCTACATTGTTATTTGTGCGGTGAGCTTCATTGGCTTGAGCTTCATGAAAACCAACAATTTCCTGATGGACGATTTACGTGCCGATGAACCTTTGAAACAAGATTTTAATTATTTGGACAAACATTATGGTGGAATTCGTCCATTTGAAGTGGCGGTTACCTTGAAAGATTCAACACTAAATTTATGGGATTTAGAAGTGCTCGAAGAAATGGAAAAGGTGGAGCATTACCTTGAAACGATTTACGGGGCAGAAGTGAAAAATTCCTTGGTTGGAACCTTGAAAGTGGTGAATCGCTCAGCACATGGTGGAAATCCTGCAGAATACAAATTACCAACTACGCAACGCGAATTAAAAAAATACCGAAGAGCCATTCGTGGAATCAATCAAGGAAAGTACTTGCGCATTTTGTTGGATGAAAACGAACGTGTTTCGCGCATCAATGGTAATTTTCCGGATATCGGGAATCATGCGATTGGAAAGAAGAATGAGGAGTTCAAACGTTTCACAGACGGTTTAGCCTTGAAAGGGAAACTTGAATTTAAAGTGACAGGAACAGCACATTTGTTCGACAAAAACATGCGTTATCTATCGGTGAATCTCGTTGAAGGTTTGTCCTTTGAAATTGTGTTGGTCGCTTTGATCATGGGCTTTCTATACAAATCCATTCGCATGATGGTGATAAGTATGATTCCGAATTTAATTCCCTTGTTGGTCATCAGCGGTATCATGGGCTTTTGTGGCGTCGATTTGAAAATTAGTACCGCGATCATTTTCACGATTGCCTTGGGAATTGCTATTGATGATACGATTCATATACTCGGGAAATTCAAGTTTGAAGGACTCAAAGGAAAATCAAAGAATTATGCATTGAAAACAGCTTATTTAACCACTGGAAAAGCGATGATTCTAACGTCTTTGGTTTTGTGTAGTGGATTCTTCATGTTGGTTTTCTCCAGTTTCAACGGAACGTTCTACATGGGATTATTGCTGTGTATTACCTTGTTTGTTGCATTGATCACTGAGTTGACCTTGCTTCCAGTACTAATTTTCATGTTCTACAACCCGAAACGAAAAGGCTAAGTTACGCGTCAGTTTTTTTTTCTATTTTTAGCCCTCACTAGTAATGAAAATAGGAAAAGAATGGGTTTCAATGATTTATTTCGCAAAAAGACAGTTCAAGATATCATGCAACAAGTGGCTGCCGGACAAGCAGATGATGCGCACGGTTCACTTGGAAAACATCTGAAAGTTCGCGATTTAGCTGCTTTCGGTATTGCAGCAATTATTGGCGCTGGAATTTTTAGTACCATTGGTGAAGCAAGTTCGCAAGGTGGTCCAGCCGTAATTTTCTTATTCTTGTTTACTGCAATTGCATGTGGATTCGCAGCGTTCGCCTATGCCGAATTCGCGTCAATGGTTCCCGTTTCTGGTAGTGCGTACACGTATTCGTATGTGGCTTTTGGAGAAATCATCGCCTGGATTATCGGTTGGGCCTTGATCATGGAATATGCCATTGGAAATATTACAGTTGCCATTTCCTGGAGCGATTACTTTACAGGAATGTTGGAAGGACTAAATGTTCATTTACCTCAGTGGATTCAAACGGATTATTTAACCGCATCGAACGGTTATGAAAAAGCGATGGCACTTACACAAGGAGGAAAGCCTTTTGCTTCATTGGATGAAGGCTTACAAGCTGCGCATACTGCTTGGACAACTTCTCCAACAATCGGTGGTTTTCACTTGATTTTTGATTTACCAGCCTTGTTCATAATTGTGTTAATCACCTGGTTGGTTTACCGTGGAATGAAAGAAAGTCGTAATGCCTCAAATGCCATGGTAGTTGTCAAATTGGCCATTATTCTCTTGGTAATTGCGGTCGGAATTTTCTATGTTGATACAAAAAATTGGAGTCCGTTCGCACCAAATGGAATAGGAGGAATCCTGAAAGGTGTTTCTGCTGTATTCTTTGCCTACATTGGTTTTGACGCGATTTCAACTACAGCGGAAGAGTGTGAAAATCCACAGCGCGATTTACCACGAGGAATGATGTGGGCAATCATCATTTGTACCGTTTTATACATTATCATAGCGCTCATTCTTACTGGAATCGTTTCTTACAAAGATTTAGCCGTTGGAGATCCTTTGGCCTTTGTGTTTGATAAAATCAATTTGAAATGGATGTCGGGAATCATTGCTGTGAGTGCTGTTGTAGCGATGGCTTCCGTCTTGTTGGTCTTCCAAATGGGACAACCACGTATTTGGATGAGCATGAGTCGTGACGGATTGTTACCAAAGAAATTTTCACGCATTCACCCGAAATTCAAAACACCTTCATATGCAACAGTTGTTGTTGGATTTGTAGTTGCTGTTCCTGCATTGTTCATGAACTTGACAATGGTAACAGATTTGTGTTCAATTGGAACCTTGTTTGCCTTTGTATTGGTGTGTGGTGGCGTATTGGTATTGCAAAATAAGCCAGATATTCCGCGAGGGAAATTCAAAACGCCTTATGTGAATGGGAAATATGTCATGCCGATCCTTGCGATTGGGACAATTGTCTTGTTGTTTACGACTTACAAAACGGAAACAATGGCTTTCTTGCAAAATGAGAAAGAATTGAAAACGAAAGAAGAAATCATTGATGAATTAGCGCCAACTCAGACATTGGAATTAAAGACGAAGTTGGAAGAAGCGAATCCAAAGGAAATGAAAGAAGTGGGAGGAGACATCACAGCGTATTACGAAAAAGCTGAGTTCAAGGATTTCTCTGCGGATGTGATTGCAGTTGGATTCAACAAAACAGAATTGTACAAACATGGATTCAATCATTTCGCGCACAAGATTCCAACTTGGATTTTCATTCTATTCACGATCTTCATTACGTTTGCTTCAATCGCCAAAAATCTTTCATTGATTCCATTGTTAGGTTTGTTGTCGTGCTTGTACATGATGAGTCAGATCCAATTATCCAATTGGTTGTACTTCATGGGTTGGTTGGTGTTAGGCTTGGTGATTTACTTTGGGTATAGCCGCCGCAACTCGAAGCTCAATGCCGTAAGTGAGTAGAGGTTTTTAACGCACCGCGCAGCAGCGACGAAGTGAAAGGCACAAAGAGCGCAAAGGTTCGCTGAGTTTTTACTACTTGAATTAAGATAACTCTCCGCGCTCTCTTAGTCCTCAATCTCCTCTGCGTTGAAAATTAAACGCAAAGTCGCAAAGTGCGCAAAGTGAGATTCACCTGCTCAAAAAAACAAACCACAAAGTTACATAGGTGTTGATAGATGCACTTGGTGTTGAGATCTCATAAGTTGGAGAATTTACAAAGTAAATTCAACTATGTTTTCTTAAGTAGGCTTTGGGTGTAGCTTAAACTATGTGCCTATGTGGTTAAATTTTAAACTATTCTCCGCGCTCTCTTCGTCCTCATTTTAACTCTGCGTTGAAAATTAAACGCAAAGGCACAAAGCCCGCAAAGGTTCGCTAAGTTTTTACTGGTTATTAATTGAAAATCTCCGCGCTCTCTTAGTCCTCAATCTCCTCTGCGTTGAAAAAAAATCTCTGCATTGAAAAAACAACTATCATCTTTGTTCTTCACGCTTTTTTCTCTACTTTTGCACACTAAAATCGAAATAAAATGTTTGAAAATCTTACCGATAAGTTTGAAAGAGCGTTTAAAGTTCTAAAAGGACATGGACAAATAACAGAAATCAACGTTGCTGAAACCTTGAAAGAAGTGCGCCGTGCCTTGTTAGATGCCGACGTTAACTTTAAAACAGCGAAAGATTTTACAAACACCGTTAAGGAAAAAGCCCTTGGTCGCGATGTATTGAAAGCGGTTTCTCCAGGTCAGTTGATGGTTAAAATCTGCCACGAAGAATTGGTGGAATTAATGGGAGGAAACGAATCTGAAATCAACATCAAAGGAAATCCTGGTATTATTTTGATGTCTGGTCTTCAAGGTTCGGGTAAAACAACCTTCTCTGGAAAGTTAGCGAACTACTTGAAAACGAAAAAAGGCAAAAATGTATTGTTAGTTGCGTGTGACGTTTATCGTCCGGCTGCGATTGACCAGTTACATGTCTTGGGAGAACAACTTTCAGTAGAAGTGTACTCCAACAAAGAAGAAAAAGATCCCGTTAAAATTGCGCAAGCTGCGATTCAGCACGCGAAAAGCAAAGGATTCAATGTAGTCATTGTCGATACTGCTGGACGTTTAGCGATCGATGAGCAAATGATGGATGAAATTGCACGTGTTAAAGAAGCAATTCAACCGACTGAGACCTTGTTTGTGGTGGATTCCATGACAGGCCAAGATGCAGTGAATACAGCAAAAGCATTTAACGAAAAAATTAACTTCGACGGAGTTGTTTTAACGAAATTAGACGGTGATACACGCGGTGGAGCTGCCTTATCGATTAAAGCAATCGTTGAGAAACCAATTAAGTTTGTCGGAACAGGCGAGAAGATGGATGCCTTGGATGTATTCTATCCGCAACGTATGGCCGATCGTATTCTTGGAATGGGTGACGTTGTATCCTTGGTAGAACGTGCACAAGAACAATTCGACGAAGAAGAGGCGCGCAAACTTCAAAAACGCATTCAAAAAGATCAATTCGATTTCAACGATTTCTTGGGGCAATTGCAACAAATCAAGAAAATGGGGAATGTGAAAGATTTGATGGGCATGATCCCAGGAATGGGGAAAGCCATGAAAGATGTTGACATTCAAGACGACGCTTTCAAGCACATCGAAGCAATTATCTTATCAATGACGCCGCAAGAGCGCGCAAATCCAGGACTCATCAATGGTCAACGTAAAAACCGTTTGGCGAAAGGTAGTGGAACGAACATTCAAGAAGTGAACAAGCTGATGAAACAGTTCGAAGACACGAAAAAAATGATGAAAATGATGAGCAATCCGAAGAATATGATGTCCATGATGAAACAAATGAAGGGCATGAAAGGCGGAATGCCGGGAATGTGATTTAGAAGTTAGACCGCCAAGGCGGAAGAAGATAGAATTTAGAATAATATAGTTGAAGGGACACGATAAATCGAAGTCCCTTTTTTATTTGGTTAGTTGCTAAAGATTCCAAGCGCCAAAAATCCCAATTTCTCGAAGTGAAAACACCTGATTTCGGCTTAAAATCTCTTCTTGCTGCAGATAAATCAATGGGTACGACGGACTAATCATTCATCATTAGTAACAATTCACTAAACACGATTTTTTTGTATGTTTGTAACAACAACTAAATTGATCTATATGAAAAAGGGTTTATCCATTTTTATCATTTTGTTATCCGTAAATAGTTTGATTGGTCAAACTGAGAAAACATCGGAAGAACAAGTTAAAACGTATAAAAACGAGTTAGGAATCGACGTTACAGGGATGTTGAAATATTTCCTATCGTTCAATCAAGGTTATCCGAATGATGTATCGCCATCGACCTATTATTTCAGTTATCGCAGAAAATTCAAACCAGGTAATATCCGTGCTGCAATTGGGGGTACTTATCAGAACACAGAGCGAGCGCCGATTGCCACAGGAGAATTGTCAGATTATTCATTTAAAAACTATGGAATTCAATACCGAATCGGTTGGGAATTTGCCAATTCAATCGGAAAAAGATCCCAATTGTATTATGGAATCGATTTCAGATCGTCATATTCGTATGTCAATTCAACTTCACAAACTTCAACAGAAGATTATTTGTTTGGTTATGAGATAAAGAATCAAATTTATGGTTTCGCACCATTGTTTGGTTATCGTGTAAGGTTGGGCTCAAGAATCTCCTTAACCGCTGAAACAAGTTTATCCTTCATTTGGTCTAAAAGCGATCAAAAAACATACTTGAAGCCATTGTCTTCTGCATTCCCTGCCATACCTGATAATGTGAAGCCAACGCTTACATCATTCTACACAAGCTATTCTCAACCTTTCTCTTTTGTTGTAGCATTTGATTTGTAGAAAAATAATACCTTGCAAATTATGAATTAAATTACGGTAACCTAATATAATTTTTTGAAATCCACTATTGTTAGTAGAAAACCATACCAATAAATATTAAAAAATGAAAACCTCAATCTATCTAATAATCCTATGTATGATACTTTTCGGCTGCAAAGAGAAAAGAGTCGAATATAATCTGACTGGAATTATTATTAAAAATGTTACTATGATTCAAGAGGATTGTAATTCACCTTCAGTCTTTTTTATACTCGAAATAAATAATTTTAAGAATAAAGGTTTGAAATTAAAATCAAAAGAAAAATTGGGTTTCTGTGAACAAATTAGATTTCCGTCCGATGCAACATTGATTTGTTCAAATGGAGATTCTTTATCACTTCAAATAATAGAAAATTACGAAATAATGAATCCAGGTCCAGTTGTTCGAATAAAATGTGTTTTAAAATTTTATGAAATAAAAGGTTCTATTTTTCAAATTCAAGAAAAACTGTATGAAAAAATTGGACGTAAATTCTACATTACGACATCTGAAATTGTTGAAAACAAAACAATTGTTTTTAAGATAAATGGAAAAATTAATGAACACTATTATTTGAATTTAGGAGAAGTTGAAAGCAAGGAAGATAAGCAAAAAGGGTACATTAAGAATCCAATTTTTAAACCTTATGAACGTATAAAATTCTCACATCCTCAATGAATAGCAAATTGATATTGCCAATATTCCTGTTGACAATTATTCCAGTTGTTTGGTTGATTATTTTTTATTTACAAGTTGGAGATTGGATAAGTGGACCTGCAATAAATATGTTGATTTTACCTCCAATGTACATTTTACAACTCATGTTTTTTATTCGATATAAGAAATCAAAACATCAATTAAATTTAAATGCTCAACTAATAATTAGTTCATTATCAATAGTTATATTGTTTTATTACATCAGCGTTCACAAACTTTATCCCTGAAAAAACGAAACCTAATGTTTACCAAGCTATCGAAACCTGTTATCCGCGCTGATAAAACAATGCGTGTAAAACAGTTTAAGAATAGGGAAGGGGAAATGATAAATTTATTTAGAAAATGAAAGAATATAACCTTAAAAAAATAGTTGTTTTCATTGCCTTATTTTTTGTAGTTGCATTTGTATTTGAAAAATTAATGTATGTGAGTTCAGAATTTGGATGTGGAAAATTCGTTTATTCAAGTGAGACGAGAGGGGCGACCTATTTTCATTACATTGTTACAATAGATGGTGAACAAAGAAAGGGATCAATATCAAAAAGTGAATTGAAAGTTAAATACTTACCTGAGTTGAAGAAATTTGATTGTATCAAAGTGGAATATTCATTAATAAATGGATATTTTATGCGTGTTGTTGATCAGCGAATTCTTGAGTGAAAATTGTACTACCAACATTCTAAATCTATCCACCACGGCCGACTAACTCCTTAAAGAAACTCCAAGCCACGAACTGTTAGGAAACTGGGAAAACAAAAAGAACGCCTCGGAAACAATCCAGAAGCACGCGGACACGTTCCAGAGGCACGCGGACATGTTCCAGAAGTACTTGGAAGCTTTCCAGAAGTACCCGGACATGTTCCGGAAGCACTTGGAAACTTTCCAGAAGCACACGGACATGTTCCGGAAGCACGCGGACATTTTCTAGAAGCACGCGGAAACAATCCAGAAGCACGCGGACATGTTCCAGAAGCATGCGGACACGTTCCAGAAGTACGCGGGAACTTTCCAGAATCTTGCGGAAAAGAGCTAGAAGAAAAAGAAACAAAAACAGACGCTATTGGATGAATAACTGATGAATCGTGTTTACACACTTCGTGGGATAGTGTCTTATTCCCCTAAAAGATGTTTACCCATTTTTGCGAATAAAATCAGAAAATACTACCTTGTGCTAAACTTACATTGATTACAATGAATCACATTAAATCGCACATAATAGTTAGTTCAATGCTTCTCGTATTTGCAAGTTGTATGCATGAAAAAGAAGTAAACCAGAAAGAAGAAAAATCAAATTCATTTCGATCAAGTGAGCCAATTCAAATGGAAACACCCAGTGTTTCTGTGGAAGAAGGAAAAGTTGATACTAGCGAAATGCAATTAGTAATTACAACGAACTCCCTTTCTTTAAATGAAAACGGTGTAAAAAGGAATTTTTCAAATTTGAAAGAAGTTGACGACCACTTTGAGAAAATTAAAGATATTAAATACCAAACTATACTGTTTGTTGTTAGCAACAAGTTAGATTCATTGACCTCAAAAGAACTTATTCGTTTAATTGAAAAATACCAGTTTCAATCGCTTAAATTCGTGTCAATCAAAGAATCGAATTAATAAGTACAACACATGACGCTCTTAAAACGCATTTATCTTGTGATTACGTTGCTTGTGAGTTCAGTTGCATTGTCGCTCGTTTTATTTCCCTTTTTATATGAACCACTCGGAGTTCAACAGGCGCTCATTCTATGCATTTCCCTTGGGATTATTGTAGGCGTTATTTGGGCAAGAACTGTAATTAAACGAAAACTAGTGGATGATTATAGCTTATTCAAACTCTCAGAATCTCCAGATATAGCGGAAACATGGGAGAAAGAACGGAATAGGGAAAAAATGAAAGAGAATCAAAAAAAATAATAAGATGAAGCTCAAAATAGTATTATTTCTTGGAGTCGTAATTTGTTCAAGTTGTGAAATAATTTGGAATGATAATAAAGCCTATGAAAAAGGTGGTTTTAGCAAATTACCTTGTGATAATATAGATGAAATTATAGTAACGAATTATCCAAAGGAAATTGATGTACTCATAAAAGAAAAAATTAACTATTTATATTCAAACGATACAGTTAATAATTATAAAATAATCGGCGATGTTTATCATACAATGTCCTTGGAAGATTGTGTGATTGATAAAACGACCTATAATTTTACCATTCAAGTAAATCTTTTAACAAAAAGAGAATTTTGGGGGTTTGAAATAAAAAAAGAAAACAACAACTTTAGAATAACGAATCATTTCAAAAATCCACCTAATCTAATTCAATAGATTTTAAAATTGACAACCTTTTAATATTGTTTTGTTTGTGGTACTCGAAAATTTATACTAAACAATTAATTGTTCCGTTTTGGAAAATGAAATCCAACCAATGAATCTGTTTCGCAACTTTTTAAAAGCCGGATTATTCATCTATTTTAGTTCAATTGTAGTTGTTTTAATTCTGCTTTCTTTATCAATTCAACTTCAAAATAAATACAGTTTATGGATGGAGGACATTGTAGTATTTGGAATTCCGATAAGTATTCTCTTAACACTCTTTTTTACGGTAAGTTCGAAAAATAAAAAATCCATCAATCTTCAGTTCATCATTTTTACACCGATAATTGCATTTTGTAGTTTTTTTGCAACAATCTTTTTTGCGTTACTATTTGGGAATGATTGGGTTAATTTATCAATCCTGTATGAAAACAAAATGAATCGAAAAGAAACCATCAACGAACAATTATGGGATGTTGGAGCGTTGGGATATGGTGGAAAACGTTTAGTCCAAGTCAAGCCAATGTTTGGTATATTTGAAAAAGTGAACGAGATTGACACGAGTCAGATCAATAAAGATGAATGGGTTTGGGTGAATCGTGAAGGAGATATGAAAATGCCATGAAAAATTCAACACTTTAACTTTGCAAGAAACGAAAAGGAATATTAAACTGGTCTTTTATGTGATTGTTCTCTTGTTGGGATTGATTCCATCAACCTTTTTGTTCATTTTTACTATCAGGGGATTGATAAATATCATAGCATTTTACGACCTAAATCTAATGAATGCTTTACTTTTTGTTAGTTTACTTTTTTGTATTGTCGGATATGCTGGATTATGCACAGCATTGCTTTTACCTAAAAGACCGAAGTTAAATGTATCGTTGTTACTTTTGGGATTGATTGGTTTTTCCATTTTTATGTCACTTCAAGGAGGATTAAGTACTTGGAAGTGGCTTCTGTTGTTTGAAGAACCTGACGAATGGTTTTTACTTGGATTTCCATTCATTAGTTTATTGTTAGGACTGAGTGTTAACGTGAAAAGATCAATCAAAGAACCGAAAAAAACAAATAATCGTTATGTTGAGATTGACAGAAATGCATAGTTGGTTGGTTTTTCTTTTAATCGTTGTCTTCTCCTCCTGCACCAACGAAACAAGTGAAAAAACTCTTTCCAAGGAAGACCATGCCTTCATTGAATCCTTGGGAATTCTAGAACCAAAAGAAGAGATTGAATTGTTTGAAAGCAATGGCG
>JBDLVK010000040.1:0-24447 GCA_039804825.1 Bacteroidota bacterium | reverse complement strand
TGAATTCTTACGAAACTGTTTTCATTTTAACTCCCGTTTTGTCTGATGATCAGGCAAAGGAAGCAGTGCAGAAATTCGAAGGCGAAATTGCGTCATTGGGTGGAAAAGTAAAGCACTCTGAAAGTTGGGGATTGCGCAAATTGGCGTACCCAATTCAAAAAAAATCAACAGGATTTTATTTCCTAGTTGAATTCGAAGCTAACGGAAGCGCCGTTGCAGATTTAGAATTGTCGATGAAACGTGATGAGCGTGTAATGCGATTCTTAACTGTTAAAATGGAGAAAGACCATTTAGCATGGGCTGAAAAACGCAGAGCTAAAATGGGCGAAAAGAAAGTTGCACCAGCAGCAGAGGCTTAATCATTAACACTAAAAACGTAAAAAAATGTCACAAAACGATATTCGCTATTTGACGCCGATTAACATCGAAATCAGAAAAGATAAATATTGCCGTTTCAAAAAAAGCGGAATTAAATTCATTGACTACAAGGATGCAAATTTCTTATTGAAATTGATCAACGAGCAAGGAAAAATTCTTCCTCGTCGCATTACAGGAACTTCTGCTAAATATCAGAAGAAAGTGAACAAAGCAGTGAAACGTGCTCGTCACATTGCTGTTCTTCCTTACGTAGCAGATATGATGAAATAAGTCGATTGTTAAACAGGATAAATTTTAAAAAATGGAAGTAATTCTTAAGAAAAACGTAGACAAACTTGGATACGCGAATGAGGTGGTTACGGTAAAACCTGGTTACGGTCGTAACTTTTTAATCCCTCAAGGATATGCTATTTTAGCTACTGCTTCTGCAAAGAAAGCACATGCAGAAATCATGAAGCAAAAAGCACACAAAGAATCAAAAATGTTGGCTGAAGCTCAAGAGCTTGCAACTAAATTAGAAGCATTAACAGTTACTATCGCTACTAAAGCTGGTGAGAACGGTAAAATCTTCGGTTCAGTAAATACAGTTCAACTTTCTGAAGCGTTGAAAAAAGCTGGTTTCGATATCGATCGTAAATCACTTAAAATTAAAGAAGAGCCAATTAAAGAAGTTGGAACTTTCGAAGCTGAGGCAAACCTTCACAAAGGAGTTAAACCAGTTTTCAAATTTGAAGTTATTGGAGAATAATCCAACAAACAATAAATTGAAAAAGCCGATTCGTTTGAATCGGCTTTTTTTGTAATTAAGTGTTAAGAAATCATCTTCAGAATAAACACTTTATGCATCTTTGCAACATGAAGCTTTTCAAGGTATTTTTCACAGTTTCCACTTTTCTATTATTTGCCGCTTGTTCTAGCAACCAAAACAAGCAAATTGAAGCGATTGTTAAAGAAAACAATATCATACAATATGCAAAAACACTGGAAATTTTTGAGGTTTCTCATGGCTGTAAAGTTCACATTTATAATCCAGAAACAAAAATCACTACACGCTTGTATTTATCTCATTCAGATAAGAACGCACCGATCAATTATCAATTCATTCAGACTCCAGTACGAAAGATGATTACCCTGAGTGGAACGCAAATTGGCATGCTATCAGAACTTCAGGCGTTGGAAGGTATTGTGGGAGTTTCGAGTAAGGCCTACATTTACAATCCAATTATCCTTAAAAATATCGAGTCACAAAAAGTCAAAGATTTTGGAGATGAAACATTGATTTCATTCGAACAAATCATTCAATCTAAAGCCAATATTCTACTGTTCAGTGGATTTAGCAGTGATTTTCCTCATGCTGAGCAATTGAAAAAAGCAGGAATTATTTGCATTCCGGATTACGATTGGAAAGAACAACATCCGCTCGGAAAAGCAGAATGGATAAAGTTTTTTGGCTATTTAGTTGGGAAAGAAAAATTAGCTAAAACCTATTTTGCAAATTGCGAAAAAGCCTACAATCAACTGAGAGAAAGTGTAGCAAAAATTGAAAACAAACCAACTGTATTGAGTGGTAATTTAACAGGTGGCAATTGGTTCACCCCTGCTGGAGAAAGTTATTACGCTACTCTACTATCGGATGCCGGAGCGAATTACACATACGCAAATACAAACGGTGTGGGAAGTTTGGATTTGAGTTTCGAGAAAATCCTAAATGAAAATATTACCTGTGAATATTGGTTAAATCCAGGAATCTCGTCTCTCAATCAAATCCTTAAAGCCAATCCAAAAATGGATTTCTTTGAAGCTGTGAAGAAAAAGAAGGTCTATTGCTATTCAAAAAACATGAACAAATATTGGGAAATGAGCGCTGTTCAACCACATTATGTCTTGTCGGATTTAATTCATATTTTACATCCTGAAAAATCTACAGCAAAACATTCTTATTTTTACGAGAACATTTGTTACTAAATGAATAAACGAGCTCAGCTTTTCTTTCTTTTATTGATTATCCTTCTGATAGGTAGTTTTATATGTCATTTGTTTGCAGGTCAAATTCGTATTTCTTTAAGTGATTATTGGAATTCAATTTTTGATTTTGATGTATCGAATACAAATCAGTTAATAGCGCGTGAATTTCGACTTCCGCGAGCTATTATTGCTGTTATAGCGGGTTCCGGACTTTCATTAGCAGGCATGTTCATGCAAACTTTATTCAACAACCCACTCGCGGGGCCTTATGTTCTCGGAATCAATTCAGGTTCAAGTTTATTTGTCGCCTTTTCAATGATGACAGGCATTGGTTTCTTACAATCCGATTTGGGAATAATATCAAGTG
The DNA here is from genome assembly GCA_039804825.1 of Bacteroidota bacterium. GTDB lineage: Bacteria > Bacteroidota > Bacteroidia > Flavobacteriales_D > Crocinitomicaceae > M0103. Next base: position 21,737 of record JBDLVK010000040.1, on the reverse strand, counting down.
CTTTGCTCGGTGCTTTGGTGTTTGGGTTTATTATTTTGTTTTTCTCCTTTTTCACACGCAACCATGTCACATTGCTGCTAGTTGGATTGATGCTGGGTAGTTTCACCGGAGCCATCATTTCAGTGATTCAAACAATGAGTTCTGCACAAGAATTGAAAGCATTTACCATTTGGACAATGGGTTCATTACAGCATGTTCAGTTCGATCAATTGCCACTAATCACATTCTTTTTCGTGTTAGGTTGTACGCTGAGTCTATTGCTTATAAAACCGATGAACGCTCTTGTACTTGGCGGTAAATCAAGTCAATTACTAGGTATAAACATCCGCTCGGTCCGAATTTCAACCATTCTCGTAACGGCACTTTTAACTGGAGTTGTAACAGCATTTTGTGGACCAATTGCCTTCGTAGGTTTAGCTGTTCCGAATCTAACAAAAACGCTTTTTCGAACACAAAATCACTTCATTTTATTGGTCGGGAATTTTCTTATTGGCGGAATTTTCCTGTTGTTCTCTGACATTGTTATTCAACTTTTGGAAGAAACAATTCAATTACCGATCAATGCATTCACCTCTTTGGTTGGGGCACCATTTATCATTTATGTTGTTTTAAAGCGTTTGAAATGATTAAATTCCAAGAAGTTCAAATCGGATACAAGGAGAAACTAATAACTATTTCAGACTTGGAATTAGAGTGCGGGAAGATGTATGCATTAATTGGTTCGAACGGGTCTGGTAAGTCAACATTGTTAAACACTATTTTAGGCACTCTTCCAATTTTAGGTGGAAAATTATCAATAAACAAACTAGATAGTTTCAGCATTTCAAAACATGACATGGCCAAAACAATTGCATTCGTTGATAGTAAATTTGATGGAATAGAGCATTTAACAGTTTACGACTATGTCGCTTTGGGACGAACTCCTTACACCAATGCGTTGGGCCGATTGACTGAGGAAGATCGTTTAATTATAAACTCGTCTATTGAAAAATTAAATTTGTCTCAATTTACAAAGCGAGAAACGTTTAAATTGAGTGATGGTGAACGACAATTGGTATCAATCGCCCGAGCCATATGTCAGACAGCACCTATTATTCTTTTAGATGAACCGACTGCTTTTTTGGATTATGGAAATCGTAAAAAATTAATTACCATTTTAAATAAGTTAGCAAAAGAAGAGAATAAGTGCATTCTGTTTTCAACTCACGATATTGATATTTGCTTGGAAGAAGACGAAATTAATTTATTGATATTAAATCAAACATCGAAAGCAATCGAAATTCATCCAAACTCAATTGAAAAATCCGCAATAATATCAATTGGTTTTCAATTAGTAGATAAATAAAAAATATAACGCTACAGAAATTAAAATTACAGCACTAACTCGAAAAATTCCTCTAACAATTATTCCCCGCATTGCAATTTTAACTTGATTTAAAAATTCAGAAAAATCCGCTTCTTTAAGAACTGTATCATCAATACCATACCTACTTTTTTTCACTTTCTTTTTTATCGAATCTGAGTTTGAAATAAGTACTATCCGCGTATTTTTCCATTTCTTACTAAACATTTTTGAGGCTCTTGCTCCATTAATATCGTTCATATGAAAGTCAACAAACACCAAGTCGGGTCTACCAAAATCACTTTTCAAACCTTCAATTGCACTTTCAAAAATCGCCACATTCTGAAAGCCCTCATTTTTAAATTGCTTTTCCATCACTGCTAAATAAACAGGATCATCATCAATAATTAATACTTTGGGATTCAGTAACTTCATCTATATATTATTTATAATCATTAAATGTCATCTCCATGTGTTTAATAACCAACAAGACAACAGCGTTTAAATGTTCAAAATCTTGTTTTATTTTTTCCATATTTGGATTAGCAGATGCGCTTTCAGTCTCAATATCACGCACAGTTTGTCGAACCTTTTCAATTTCTAAAATATCGAAAGACGGTTTCATTTGATGAGAAGCATGCTTAATCTTCGCAAAATCTGAATTTTGAATTCCTTTCACGATTTCTTCAAGATAATTTGGTGTGTTAGTCTTAAATGTTTCGACAATTGTTTTTACAAATTGCTGATCACCTTGTGAAATTGCTTCAATATTGACCAGTGAATACAATTCATGTGCATTTAAATTTTCGTTCGTGGTTTCTTCGTTCTTATTCATAACTTGATTTTTTATGTGTAAGTATATTTTGGTAAACAGTTCTTCGCGTTTAAAGGGCTTCGCTATGTAATCGTTCATTCCAGCCTCTTTGTATTTCGCTTCATCCTCTGGTGATGCATTTGCTGTTAACGCAATGATTGGAATATCAAGATTCAAAGTTTGGCGAATGTATTTTGCTGTAGCCATACCATCCATATATGGCATTTGGATATCCATTAATATTAAATGATACGATTTTTCATTTAGCTTTTCAAGCACAACTTTTCCGTCATCTGCCAAATCATATTGCACTCCCTCCTTTTCAAGAATCGAAGTGATAAGTAGTTGATTTAATTCATTGTCTTCAGCTACCAAAATATTGATCATTTCACCATACTTTTCTTTCATGAATTCTTTCGGTTCACTTACCGATGGTGCAATATTTTCTTTTTTCAAAGAAATAACGAATGAAAACTCTGACCCAACATTTTTCTCACTTTTTACATCGATATTTCCCCCCATACTTTCTACGATACTTTGAGAAATGGACAACCCCAATCCTGTACCTCCATATCGTCTTGTTATTGATGAATCTTCTTGTTTAAACATTTGGAAAATGGCCTCTAAATTTTCTGGATTGATTCCAATTCCAGTATCTGCAACAGAGAACTTTATTCGTTGTTCGTTTTCAAAATCATCCAACAGGCTCGCTTTAATGCTGACAGATCCATTTTCAGTGAATTTAATCGCATTATTCACTAAGTTAACCAACACCTGATTCAATTTATATCCATCACCTAAAAGGTTTATACTAACTTTAGGATCGATTTCTGTTTGAATAAGTATTTTTTTCTCATGTGCTTTTGGCTCAAAACTAACTTCTAGGTTTTCGAAAATATCCTGAATATGCAACTTGAACTCTTCTAATTCTAAATGGCCTGCCTCGATTTTTGAAAAATCTAAGATATCATTGATTAATCCAAGTAAGTTATCTGCCGAAGTTTTAACCGCACTTAGGTATTTACGTTGCTCTTTGTTTAAAAGCGAATCATTTAACAATTCGGTCATACCGATAATCACATTCATCGGTGTACGAATTTCGTGACTCATATTAGCAATGAAAACTTCCTTTGCTTTTACAGATGATACGGCAATATCTTTTGCTTGAATCAGCTCTTGTTCTAATTTTTTTCGTTCAGAAATATCAACATGAATTCCAAGCGAACCAACCACTTCGTTTTGATCGTTATAAATTGGAGCTCCAGAAATAATCAACCATTTTGCCTCACCGCTCTTCGTCCTAATTTTCGTTTCATACACACTAGACTGCCCTTCTTTTCTTAAATTATTTTGTTTGTCAAATGTTTTCTCTTCGTCAACAAAACCTAATAATTTACGGGCATTGCCATCCATTAACTCTTGTTCAGTATAGCCTGTCATTTCACAAAAAGCTGGGTAAACTTTTGTAATATTTTCTTCAAGATCAACTTCAATTAAACCTAGTTTTAGGTTTTCAATGATTTTTCTATACTTCTCCTCTACTTTCCCTAAACTCTCTTTATTTTTAACAATTTCCGTGATGTCTTGGTATTTCCAAATGTGACCTTTGTATTGTTTATTTTCAAAAACAGGCACATAATCCCGTTCTAAAATTCGGTCCGTTTTCAAGTGCAATAAATCACCAAAAACGGGAACGCGATTTTTTAAAACCTCATCAATTCTCCTTACAAAACCTTCACCATCTTTAAACAAATGCTTCGATTGTTCTGCAGCTCCTGAGCAATCCACACCATTCATTTGCTCTGGTAAAGCTGGAATCTGAAACAAATCACAGAACATTTGATTTACCAATATAATCTTTCGATGCTCATCTTCAGCTAAAACGGCAGAATTCATATTGTTAATTAGCGAATATAAACGTGTTGATGTGTCAATTAATTCATTTTGATAGCGAACAGTATCTGTTGTGTTTTTAATGTATATATTATGATACTTTTTATCAGGTATTGGGACAATAATAGCTTGAAAGGTTTCCTCTCCACATTGCACTTCTAAATTCACTAATTCTGTACCTATTTTTTCTAATGCAGTCTTAATAACATCCCAAAAAGGTTTATTAAGCGTATCATTTTCCTGAATTAATTTTTCTGCTGCTTTGTTCGCGTACAATACATCGCCCTGACAATTGACCCGTAAAATAGGCTCGGGATTTTGCTCGGGAAAAGCTGCTAATTCAGCAATTGTTTTATTCTTTTCAATGAGTTCATCACGCTGTAAACGCAACTCATCTGCAATTTTCCGAATGTCTTCGTTCACAATTTGTTTAGACTGCAGCAATTGTAAATTATCTGTAATCGTATCGTGAATAGCAAAATCCGAAATCAACAAATTATGAAAACCTAAATCAACAACATCTGTAATCCAAGGAGAATTTAGGTACAAAATATTCTCTTCTGATTCCTGATAAATAAATTGACCTCTGAAACGCGTCAATAAAGGAAATTCGAGCGACTCAAGAATAATAACGATGTCCTGATGCACTAAAATAGACTCAAAACTCATGTCAATGGTCAAACTTGGTCTAACAAATTTGAACACATCTGAAAAGCTTCTATCGGAAATTTTTCCTAATATTTTTTCCATAGAAGGACCGGCATTAACAATTTTTAAATTCTTGTCAATACAAACGTAAAAAGGGAAGATTTTCTTGAAGTTTTCTTCAGTAAATTCCTTTATCATTTTTTTCAGTCAATCATTTCAATTAAAAAAGTATCATGCCAAGAAACTCCTGGCTCACTACTCAACAGCTCCATTTTAATGGACTGATGAAACATTGCCGCAATGCCGTGAATTAATCCGAATACAAAATACGTTAGTCCACTTCTTGCTGAATAATAGTGTAATTTAATTTTTTTTTCGTTTTCAACCTCAACTAAAAATTCTGGGGGACACAATTTTGGATAAATCAACATGATTCTGCCATGGAAGTTGGGTAAATTTTTCATGAACTCGAGAAAATCATTACCCCCAGCCTTCATTAGTTCTCCGTACTTTTGATGCCCCGTATTTAAAATCCAATATTCACCAAATGCAAATAACACATCCTCCTGTTTCAATTGAAGAATTTCGCTTGCAGCAGCTACCAATTCAAAGGTAATTCCATCCTCATACGATTCATTTGAAATAAAGTGCGTTTCTTGAATCCCACTTAATTGAAGAATCTCATTCCACTTTTCTTGACCGTAATTTTCTACGACCAAACCTTGTATTGCTTGATTAACTATTCCGTACATAGATCAAAGTTTTCCCTCTTTCATCATCCTGTAAATAGTTGACTTTCCGATATCTAATCGTTCAGCAACCTTCAGAACATTGTTATTAAATTTCTTCAAATTCCAGCGGATAATTTTTGCATTGTATTCTTCTAATGTCAAATTTTCCTGTAACAAATCTTCAACATCTGCACGCTCATTGAATTGAATATCTGTATCTTTTATCAAATTACCGTCACTCATAACCGAGGCAATTTCAACAACAGCCTTTAATTCTCGGACATTTCCAGGATAGCCATATTTTAGTAATTTATCAATCGCTTCTTGAGTAAAGTCCTTTTTCGGTAACTTATTTTCAACACAAAAGTCAGTCGTAAATGTTCGCGCCAATAAAATTATATCATTCCCACGATCTCTAAGCGGCGGTAAATCAATACTAATCCCCAACAAACGGTAATATAAATCTTCTCTAAAATTTCCTGCTTTCACTTCTTGCTGAAGATCTCTATGCGTTGCAACAATAATACGAACATCCAAAGGAATGACTTTATTCGAACCAAGTCGTGTAATTTCTCTTTCTTGTAGAGCACGCAACAATTTTGATTGCATGTTCAAGTCCATCTCTCCGATTTCATCCAAGAACAAGGTTCCTTTGTTTGCTTCTTCAAATTTCCCAGAACGCGCTTGATCCGCTCCAGTGAAAGCACCTTTTTCGTAACCAAACAATTCAGACTCGATTAACTCTTTCGGAATAGCAGCAACGTTAATAGCTACAAAGGGCTTTTTCATTCGCTCAGAGTTAAAATGAATTGCCTTTGCCACCAATTCCTTCCCCGTACCTGTCTGACCAGTAATCGCAACTGTAATGTTGGTTTTAGCTGTTTTCTCAAGTAAGGAAAATATGCGTTGCATTGGTGCGCTACTTCCTTTTATGTATTGCTGAAAATTATATTTCGCAGTAATTTCATTCGTTAAATATTCGACTTCTTCCTTCAACTCGCGCTTTTCATTCGCTTGATGAACGGTATGCCAAATTTTATCCATCGATTTCGCATCTTTCAAGATATAATCATAAGCACCAGATTGAATTAACTCAATCGCTGTTGCTACATTTTCTTGTGCAGAGAGAATTACAACTTGAATATTTGGATGTTCTTTTTTTATTTTTTTCAATAGCTCCAATCCTGTGATGTCTGGCAAGCTATGATCCAATGTTACAACATCTGGCTTCAAATACAGTTTCTTTAAAAAAGATTCACCATCGTTAAAAACGGTCACTTCAAAATCTGGATCCATAGATAATTTATGGCTCAAAATTTTAGCATACATGATATCGTCTTCAACTACAAAGATTCTAGATTTTCCCATCTTGGATTTTTTTCCCAATTTAGGAACAATTTCCAAATAATGAACAGATTTTAATTCAAAATGAATAAATAGGGCTTTTCAATTAACATTTACCGAAAAAAGATTCTTTATTCTTTAATGAGCGTATAATTTTGATGGTTAATCTGAATTCTATAAAACCCCGATTTTAAAGCCGTTAAATACATTTCCTTTATAACATTCGCACAAAAAACTCGTTCCCCCAACAAATTGAAAATTTCAACATGCACCTCATCACCTTTAGGATTCATAATAATCAATTCTTCATTCACTGGATTGGGATAAAATTCAAATTCTTGCTCTAATTCATCTAATTCAAGCGCCTGACAGGTAGTTTGAGAGATCACTTCTGTTGGGAGGGCAATCAAAGCAGACAAATAGGTTGAATAAGAAGCACTGTTTCCTTTTAATATATAATCAAACCAAGGATCTAAAATACTGTAAGTCTTAGCCTGCTGTTCAGCTCGTGTAATGCTAATTCCTCCTGAACTTGTCGACTCACCAAAATCGCAATTGAAGTTCGTATTAGCAAAATAACAATGCCCACCACCAACAATAGAAACGAAAGACTTACAATCAGAAGACAATCCATTATAAATTGGTAAATGATTATCGTTTGGCGGCGTAACACCATCTTGACTTCCAGAAAAAATTAGCGCTGGTACTGTAACTCCTGTTGAGGAAGTGATGGCTGATGGAGTGGTTTCTGCCGGCGCAAGACCAATAATTGTTTCAACGGATGTGTTTCCAGAACCAGCTAAAATTGTAGCTCCTCCACCCATAGAATGCCCCATGATTGCAGAATTTGAACTAATTTTCTGATAGAATACAGAACCTGCATCACCATTAAGTAATTGCATCTTTTCGTCCACTTGTTTTAAGTCAAGACCAAAATCCCCATGACTTGGAGATGGAAATATTGAACCTTCTGTGCGCGGAAAAACAACAATATAACCAAGTGGAACATAATGCTCCCAAATATTTTGATAAGCATCCCAAGACATTGCGAATCCATGTCCAAAAGTTATAACTGGAAAAACACCCGTCGCAACTGTTGAATTTGCTCCAGCAGCAGTCGCTGGATAATAAATTTCCGTTTGAATTTGACGACCTGCCCCTCCACCCGAGCCGTAACCTCCTGAACGCGCTGGATCATTGAAGGTTATTGTTGTACTTCCGATTGGAAATTGTCCAAAAACGGAAAAGTTGATTAAAACAAAACAAATTAACTGAATTGTATTCTTTTTCATAGTGATGCTTTTGTGTTTCTAACAAGTAACCTATTAACTTGTTCATAATGTAGTAGTTCTTCTCATTTTTGATTATTGAAAACCCTATTACTTTCAATAAGTTCAGTACAATAATCGACAAAAAAGTGAAGAAATCACTTCTCTGGATAAAATAAATTCATACTTCTCTTCAAAACTTAACCTGCCCAACCTTCGCGATCTAAACTTCGAAACTGAATTGCTTCAGCCAAATGACTTGATTCTATTTTTTCAGAATTCTCAATATCAGCGATTGTTCTAGCAACTTTTAAAATTCGATCGTAGGCTCTTGCTGACAATCCCATTCTGTCCATGGCATTTTTTAATATCGTCGTTCCTGCTTCGTCTATTTTGCAGAATTTCTCTAGTTCATTCTTCGTCATTTGTGCATTGCAATGAATACCGGAACGTTCTTGATAACGATTTCCTTGCAGTTGACGTGTCCGTTCGACTCGTTTTCGGATTTCCATACTTCCTTCTGACGGCACGTCATTTGTCAACTCATCAAAACTTACGGGAGTTACTTCGACATGTAAATCAATTCGATCCAAAAGTGGTCCTGAGATCTTATTTAAATAGCGTTGAACGATTCCAGGACCACACACGCATTCTTTTTCAGGATGATTATAATAACCACACGGACAAGGATTCATTGCCGCTACGAGCATAAAACCTGCAGGATAATCCACCGAGAATTTAGCACGAGAAATCGTGACACAACGATCCTCTAATGGTTGACGCATCACTTCTAAAACTGTACGTTTGTATTCAGGCAATTCATCCAAGAATAAAACACCATTGTGCGCTAAGGATATTTCACCTGGCTGCGGATAACCGCCACCGCCAACCAAGGCAACATCTGAAATTGTGTGATGCGGCTTTCGAAACGGACGCTGTGTAATCAAACCTTTTTCTCCTTTGATTTTTCCTGCAACACTGTGAATTTTCGTTGTCTCCAAGGCTTCTTCTAAACTCATTGGAGGCAGAATCGTTGACAAACGTTTGGCCAACATCGATTTTCCGGCTCCAGGAGGTCCAATCAAAATTACATTGTGGCCACCTGCTGCTGCGATTTCAAATGCGCGCTTGATGTTCATTTGTCCTTTAACATCCTTAAAATCAACTTCCAAATCATCTACCATTCGCCTGAATTCATCCACTACATTGACAACAAATGGCTGAAAATCACCTTCTCCATTTAAAAACTGAACAACTTCCATTAAGTTTTTCATTCCATAAACGTCTAATCCAGCCACTACAGCAGCTTCTTTTGCATTTTCTTCTGGAACAATCAAACCTTTGAAGCCTTCTTTTTTCGCTTGAAGTGCGATTGGCAAAATTCCTTTTAGAGGATTTAGTGTTCCATCCAACGAAAGCTCTCCAATCAACACATAATCTGCTAACTTTTCTTCTTGAACTTGATTACTAACCGCTAAAATGCCTATCGCGATTGGCAAATCGAACATTGATCCCTCTTTCCGAATATCGGCTGGTGCCATGTTAATGGTTATTTCCTTTCCTGGAAAACTAAAGTCATTGTTTTTGAAAGCTGCTTTGATTCGTTGCTGACTTTCTTTTACTGCTGAATCTGGTAAACCAACCAATAAAAAATTTACGCCGATGGCAAGATTTACTTCGATTGTAATGGTTGTTGCATCGATACCAAAAACGGTACTGCTAAAGGTTTTGACTAACATAAAAGGTATAATTTGTAGGTTATTATTTACCTTAAGTTAGTGAAATAGTTGATTTTGTACAAGTAGATTTTTAAAAAATTATCTGTTTTTGTCCAATTTGAAAATTCAATGATTTAGCTCTTTGAAAATTTCACGATTTGAAGAATCATCAACAAATCATTTAACTAAAAATCTCATTGTACACAAAAACAAAAAACCGATGTCTTGTGAACATCGGTTTACATATTGTATAAAACGTTAATAATTAACGTTTGTGCATTCCTTCGTCAGAAACTGTCAGTTTTTTTCTTCCTTTCGCACGACGTGCAGCTAATACACGACGACCGTTTTTAGTTGCCATACGGCTTCTGAAACCATGTTTGTTTCTTCTTTTTCTTACTGACGGCTGAAATGTTCTTTTACTCATGACTTATATTCTTTAGCTTTTTTTCTCAAAAATTCGGATTGCAAAGATAGAGTAATTTTCAATAAAACAAACTCTTTCAAATAAAAAATACAAAAAAGAATCAAAACCCACTTTTGACTGCTATTTTTGTACACATAAAAGATACAATAGAGAATGTTACGTCCAAACAAAGATAAGAAACAAAAAGTCAAACTCACCAAAGAGAGCATTCAAACTGCAAAAGGAATTTTCACCTATTTAAAGCCTTATCGCGGCGCTTTTATGATTGGGTGGATTTTCTTAATTCTGTCCACTTCTGCTGGATTAATTTTCCCGTTCATGATGGGTCAATTGTTAGGTGGAAGTTCAGCCGCTCCTACAAATATGGCTGATTCAGTGAAATTAATCAACCTAGACAACATCAACAGTGTAGCAATAATGCTATTTATTCTGTTTGGTGCTCAATCGCTTTTTTCTTATTTCAGAGTTGTTATATTCACTAACGTAACAGAAAATGCACTACGCGATATTCGAAAAGCAGCATTCAGCAAGTTGATTTACATGCCAATGGATTTCTTTAATCAAAACAAAGTTGGAGAATTAACGAGTCGCATGTCTTCCGATATTACGCAAGTACAAGAAACACTAAAAACGACCATTGCTGAGTTTTTCCGTCAAATTGTGATCATTGTTGGTGGAATTGCCTTCATTTTTGTTTTTTCATGGAAATTGGCCTTGATTATGCTTGCAACTGTTCCTGTTATGGCAATTGTAGCTGTATTTTTTGGTCGTTTCATTCGCAAACTATCCAAGAAAGCTCAAGATCAAGCAGCTGAATCAAATTCAATTATTGAAGAATCTTTGATGGGAATTTCCAATGTAAAATCATTTACGAACGAAGTTTTCTTGTTGGGTAAATACGGCAAAAACATTGAAGAAATTCGCAATTTGAACGTGAAAAGCGGTATTTGGAGAGGTTTGTTCGTTTCGTTTATCATCTTTTGTTTGTTTGGCGCAATCGTTTTCATCATTTGGCAAGGATTGTTGATGACACAAGGTCCAAATCCAGAATTATCATCAAAAGATTTTTTCTCTTTCATCATGTATACGATCATGATGGGAGCATCAATCGGTTCTTTGCCTGATCTATATGCAAGTATTCAAAAAACAATTGGGGCTACAGAAAACTTGATGAACATCATCAATGAGCCAAGTGAACAACAACTTCAAAAAGGAAAAGAAAAACCAGTAATCAACGGAAACGTTCGTTTTGAACAAGTTAATTTTGCTTATCCACAACGAAAAGACATTACCGTTTTAAACAACATTTCATTTACAGCAAAATCAAATGACACGATTGCTTTGGTAGGTTCTTCCGGTTCTGGAAAATCGACTATTTCAGCCTTGCTTCTAAACTATTACACGATTAACAGTGGTAAGATTTTCTTCGACGATGTTGAAATTCAAGACATTGATTTACATTATTTAAGAAGTAAAATGGCGATTGTTCCACAAGAAGTAATTTTGTTTGCTGGGACAATTCGTGAGAACATCAGTTTCGGAAATCCAGAAGCAACAGAAGATCAAATCATTGAAGCTGCGCGACAAGCAAATGCATTGGAATTCATTAATTCGTTCCCAGAAGGATTAGAAACGCAAGTTGGAGATCGTGGAATTCAATTGTCTGGTGGACAAAAGCAACGCATTGCAATTGCACGTGCAATTATTAAAAATCCAACCATTTTAATTCTTGATGAAGCGACTTCTGCGTTGGATTCTGAATCTGAACGTTTGGTTCAAGATGCCTTGGATAAATTAATGGTTGGTCGCACATCTTTTGTAATTGCACACCGACTTTCAACGATTAAAAATGCAAGCAATATCCTGGTGATTCAAAACGGAAATATCGTTGAATCAGGCACACACGATGAATTGATTAAATCAAATGGAATTTACACTAATTTGGTTGAATTACAAGGTGTTGAATTAAACTAAGAACTCCAAATGAAATACATTGCTCTTATTTCTGCAGCCATTCTGTTTTCATGTACCAATGCGAAGCAAAAAGAATTCGAACAATTTTCCCGCTTGAAAGGAAGTTGGGAAATGAAAAAGGGGTCAACTGAATTCATTGAAACATGGAAACAAGTGAATGATACCTTACTTGAAGGAACTAGCAAAATGACGATGGACGGAAAAACCCTGTTTTCAGAGGATTTACAACTTGTTTTAACGAACGACAGTATTTACTACATTCCAACGGTTTCCTATCAAAATGACCAAGAGGAGGTTCGTTTTTCTTTATCATCTACAACAAAAAACAAATGGGTATTTGCAAATAAAGCGCATGACTTTCCACAAGAAATCATTTATGTATTCAAAGGCAAGGATTCATTAATTGCGACCGTTCAAGGTATAGAAAATGGCCGTTCACAGAAAATCGACTTTCGTTTAAAAAGAAAATAAGCTATTTTTAGCTTATGTATGTTCCGCAAGAATTTTCAGTTACTGATTTGAACGAAATTGCTTTATTTCTTCATTATCATTCCTTTGGTGTCATGGTTTCAAATCAAGGAAACTTTGAGCCTATTGCGACGCACCTTCCCTTTTTGATTAAAAAAAATGGTGATCAATTTATTTTGGAAGGTCATTTATCCAAGCACAATCAACAAGCTGAAATCCTAAAGAAAGGCCGAAAAGTCATGGTTATTTTTCACGGTCCGAATGCATACATTTCCAGTTCAGTTTATACGCATGTAAATGTACCAACATGGAATTATCAAGCTGTTCACATTTACGGGACAATTGAATTATTGAATGAAAAGGAAACCGAAAACCATTTAAAAGAATTGGTTGAAACGCATGAAGCAGATCGTGAGCATTCCTTTGATTTAAGCACACTCCCAACAGAAATGCTGCAATCATACCAAAATGAAATTATATGCTTTAAGATTGAATCTTATCGTATCGAAGCAGCTTACAAACTTTCACAAAACAGAAACTTTGTGGATTACGAACGCATCATTGAAGATTTGAGCAAGGACAAAAAAAATCGGTCCATCACCGAAGCAATGAACCGATCTCGAAAAAGTGATAACGTTTAAGCGTGTTCTTTGAATATTTTATTCAACCATTTCAACATCCCAAACATAATTAAAGCAGCTGCTCCGAGCAAAATAAAGTTGACATAGAAGAAATCTGCCTTGTTGTGATAACCATCCCAGAAACTACTCAACAATCCGGAAAGTTTATTCCCAATTGAAGTAGCTAAGAACCAACCTCCCATCATTAAAGCTGTTAAACGTGGCGGACTTAGTTTACTTACCATCGACAAGCCCATTGGACTCAGGAATAATTCACCTATTGTAATCACTGCATACGACGAAATAAACCACCAAGCTGAAGTTTTTACACCTCCATTTTCACTAGCGTAAACAGCTCCAACCATAACCAAACAAGACAAGGCCGAAATTAATAAACCAAATGCAATTTTCGCAGGAGTTGAAGGTTCACGTCCTTTGCGTCGAAGAAAACCAAAAAAGGCAAGCACCAAAGGAGTTAAAGCAACCACCCAAAATGGGTTTACTGATTGAAATAAATTTGTATTAAACGTAAATACCACTCCGCCCTCTTTTGGAAGATTTTCCTTTTTCATGTTTTTAAAAAAATCCGGGTAAGAATAGGCAATCACTTCTTTATCGTCAACTTTAATTGGCCTAAACTGATTATCCGTTTGAGGAATTGAATCTTTAACATATTCATATTTTTTCACTTGCTGAAGGGCTTTCATTGCAGGTAAAATTGCTGTTGGAACTTCTCTATCTGTGTATTGATCTGCCCAGGTGTTTAAGGTTGAACCATTTTGCTTGAATACTGCCCAAAACGCAATAACAAGTGCAAAGATGGCCAACATTGCTGAAATTGGTCGACGCTCTTCACTAGGACTTTTAATTAATAAGCGAACATAGAAAAACACAACTGGAATACAACCGAACAAGAACGCATCTGTTGATCTTGTTTTAACTAATGGTTCTGGCAAAAAGAATCCAATTAATCCAAATCCAATTGCAGGAAGTAAAATAGCTCCGAAAATTTGAAGCAAAGACATATCCGATTCTGACTTTGGCTTGATGACATCCGCATGTTTAAAGTGCTTTGTACCTGACCAGAAGATGGCAATCCCGACAAACATTCCAACCCCCGCAGTAATAAATGCAGCTCCCCAACCAAGCATGTTGTACATTGCGGCACCAAAGAAATTACAAATGAATGCTCCAATATTGATTCCCATGTAGAACAAACTGTAACCTGAATCTTTCAAAGCTTTGTATTCATCATCGTTGTATATGTTACCTAGAAGTGTTGAAATATTTGGTTTAAAGAACCCATTTCCAAGTATTACCAAGAACATTGAAAGGTAAAGCATATTAATCTCGTGGACTGCCATTAAGCAATACCCCATTCCCATTAAAATTCCACCTATTGTAATTGATTTGCGATAACCTAAAATACGATCAGCCAATAAACCACCTATAAATGGCGTTAAAAATACCAAAGCGATGAACGTTCCATACAAATCAGACGCTTCTGCTTCATTCATTCCAAAACCATCAACTTTATCCTTTAAATAAAGTGTGAAAATTCCAATCATTAAATAATAGCCGAAGCGTTCCCACATTTCAGAGAAGAACAAATACGGTAAAGCTTTTGGATGTTTGTTTGCCATTTTAATAATTTGATAGGATTTATAATAAAAAAACAGCCCTCTTTCAAGGGCTGTCTCAAAAATACTACATTTTATAAATTAACGCACACCGTGCATCATTTTCAAAAGTCTCTTAGAAAGTAAGAATAAAATAACCGAAGCAGCTCCAGCCATGAATACGAAAATCATGAAGAAGTTGTATAAGTTTTCGATTTTCATTCCTAAGAAAGATGGTTTTTCTGGTTTCAAATTCCAAACCTCAATTGTATTTGAATCTGCTTGACCTTTTTTACCAACTACATTTTTTACTACATAAAGTGTATTTCCATCCTCACTCAAGAATTTTGCAAAAGCAAATTTAGGTTCGGAACCTACAATTTGTTTCATATGGAATTCCGAAACTTGAGTTTTAGATTCTCCTAATGTTGAAATTGCCAATAATGAGTCTGCTTTTTCTTTTTTATCAGATCCAAATAAATTCACCATGAATTTTTCTCCAAATGATAGTTCTTTTTCTTTTTTGAAGCTATCAGATACAAGCGAAATTTTTGCTGTTGTGTTCATATTTGCCTTGCCTAACTCAGCCACTTTAGCACTGTCCAAAACCAATGTTGATGTCGTATCAGTACCAACCAACTTGAAGTTGTTTGCAGAAACTGTAGTTTCTAAGTGAACTTCCTCAGGATACAATGAACTTAAATCTCCAGCAAATTTATTCGCTGTTGCTGTAGACAGGAACCATACACCCATTAATAAAGAAGCAAAACGAACTGGAGCAAGCTTTACAACCATTGACAATCCAATTGGAGACAAACATAACTCACCAAACGTATGCACAGTATAAAGAGTAACTAACCAGAACATACTAACTTTCAAACTTGGATCTAAATCTTTAACACCCATAGCGATAATTAAATATCCAAGTGCTAGGAGAAATAATCCCATCGCTTGTTTAACAGGAGAAGAAGGTTCTCTATTTGCTTTTCCTAATTTCGTCCAAATGATTGCAAAAATTGGAGCGAAAATTACAATCGCCACCGCATTAATACTTTGGAAATATGATGCCGGAACTGCCCATCCGAATAATGTTCTGTCAGTTTGTTCTTGGGCAAAATACGTTAACGAAGCCCCCGCTTGTTCAAAAGCAGACCAGAAGAAAATAACAAAGAAAGCAATGATGAAAATTACCCAAATCTTTTGTTTTTCAACGGATGTTAGCGATTTATCTGTAATAATAGACGCTGGAGCAACAATACACAAAGTATAGATAAATGCACCAATTAAATCAAATCCGACCAATCCTTTAAATACGGTGAATATCAATAAAGAAACACCACCCCATTTAATGATTGAACCAAAATCCATTGATTTTTTCTCAGAAACAGGTTTTTCAATTTTCTTAGGTTTAGCACCAATTGCTTCACCAGTAGGTGAAACGATGTATTTGTTTTTTAATAACTCAAATGAAATTGTACTGATGATCATACCAATACAAGCTGCAAGGAATCCCCATTTAAATGCTGCAGGCACAATTAATCCTTCAGCATCATAAACTTCTCCTAATGTACCAGTTACTAACGGTGCGATAAATGCTCCCAAGTTAATTCCCATGTAGAAAATAGTAAATGCAGCGTCAACTCGCTTATCACCTTCTGGATACAATTGACCTACCATCGTAGAAATATTCGGTTTGAAGAATCCATTTCCAAAAATCAAGAATCCTAAACCTGTAAACATCATCGTTGTTGCAAATCCAACTTCAGTGTAAAAACTACCAGCCAAGAACATGAAAAATTGACCAATCGCCATCATCACACCACCTACAAAAATAGATCTTCTATTTCCCCAGTATCTGTCGGCTACGTATCCTCCAATAAGTGGCGTCAAATAAACTAATCCAGTATAATTTCCATAAACTGTTGATGAAAGTGATTTATCGAACATCAAAGCATTCACCATGAAAAGCGTAAAAATAGCTCGCATTCCATAATAGCTAAAACGCTCCCACATCTCAGTAAAGAACAATAGATACAATCCTTTTGGATGACCTTTTTGTACAGAATTTTCCATATTCATTTATAAAGTTTAAGCCGTGAAAATATAAAATTTATTCTAAATATTCGTTCTTTGTGTGATAACTGAGTAAACAATGTTGATAAACATTCACACCCATAGAAGTACTGGTCGGCAAATAGAAGTTGTTAATCGAACATTTGAACACCTTGTGCCTGAGTATTTTTCCTTTGGGATTCATCCATGGGAAATTGAACGATGGCAAGAAAAGATCTATGAAATGAGCCCAATTTTGTCAGTAGACAATTGCTTAGCTGTAGGTGAAATTGGTCTTGACAAACTGAAAGGTCCAAACTTAGATCGACAAATGGCTATTTTTAAACAGCAAGTTCAATTAGCCGAACAGCACAAACTTCCAGTTATTCTTCATTGCGTGAAAGCATGGAATGAATTAAGAAACGTAAAACGTGAATTAAAACCAAAACAACCTTGGATTTTTCATGGATTTTCGAAAGCTGCATTAACTAAAGAAGTTTTGAATGAAGAAATTTACATCAGTATCGGACAAGCTATTTTAACATCGCTATCGCTACAAAATGCACTCTTAAACATTCCCTTGGATCGCCTTTTTCTTGAAACGGACGATGCATCTTGTACAATTGAAGAAATCTATCAGAAAGTTTCAGAACTAAAAAATATACCTTTGTCGGAATTAGAAAAGCAACTTGAAGAAAATTTTAAACTCGTTTTTACCAAATGGATAACTGGCTAGAGCGCACTGAACTGATCATGAGTGCGGAGAAAATGCAAAAATTAAATCAGGCGCATGTATTGATTGTTGGATTAGGTGGAATTGGTTCATTTGCCGCCGAATTCATTGCACGTTCAGGTGTTGGGACTATGACCATTATTGATGGTGACGTGTTTGATCCAACCAATAAAAATCGACAATTGACAGCATTGGACTCAACAATTGGTCGAAACAAAGCAGTAGTGCTAGGAGAACGATTGTTGGATATTAATCCTGAATTGAAATTAAACATCGTTGAAGAGTTCGTTTTACCGGAACGTGTTTGGACATTATTGGCCGAATACAAACCTGATTACGTGATGGATTGTATTGATTCTGTTACACCAAAAATTGAATGGATTGTTGCCTGTAAGCGATTAAAAGTTAAAATTATTTCCCACTTCGGAGCCGGTGGTAAAACTGATCCAAGTCAAGTACTTGTAGCAAGTTTGGAAAATTCATACAATTGTAAACTAGCTGCCCACGTTAAAAAGCGTTTACGTAGAAGAGGAATTGGATTTAAATCTGTTCGAGCTGTATTTTCATCCGAAATTCAACAAAAATCATCACTAAAAATGACAAATGGTGCGAATTTCAAACGTTCATTTTACGGAACAGTAAGCTATATGCCTGCATTGTTTGGATTGATTGGCGCAGCAGATGTTATACGCTATTTAACGATGGATGGGGATGAAAAGTAAGTGATTTTAGGATTATTCGCAACGAGTTTTCATTCGATTAATGATTCTAAAAACTAATAATCTAGTCTTCTAAAATCAAAGAAGTATAGGAATTTAAAGTTTAAGAATTTGACACAAAATAATTTAATGCATTTCATTTAGTTGAATTCCAAATCTCATTTCTTATCCCCGGAAATTTATTAAATTTGTGCAACTGCAAAAAATAACATGAAATTTCTCCAATTCTTATTTCTTTCTTTATTCGCAAGTTTTGCGGTAACCTCTTGTGATGAAGCTCAACAAAAAAATGTGAGTCCAACAGAAATATTGGCGGATTCAACGTTTGACAATCATAGTTATTCAAATGTGCACCAGATTCATACGAAGCATCTACATTTGGACATTGATGTGAATTTCAAAAATCAAACAATTTATGGTGTTGCGCGACATGAAATGGTTAACAATGGGACCGATACGGCGATTTTTGACATCAAAGGATTGAAAATTCAGAAAATCACACTCGGCAAAACCAATGAAAAAGAAACAAGTTTCATGATTGGACAATGGGACAAGGATTCTATTCTGGGACAACCTTTATTGGTGAAAGTAGAGCCAAATACAAAATACGTCAACATTTACTATCAAACGACTGATGCAACGGAAGCGATTGATTGGTTGAGTCCTGAGTTGACCGCAGGAAAGGAATTTCCTTACATGTACACACAAGGTGAGGCCATTCTAACACGTTCATGGATTCCCTTACAAGATTCACCTGCGAACAGAATTACTTACTCAGCAAAAGTCAAAGTACCGACAGATTTAATGGCAGTAATGAGTGCTGAAAATCCAACCAAAAAAAATGATACAGGTATTTATGAGTTTCAAATGCGCCAGCCAATTCCGTGTTATTTGATTGCTTTAGCAGTTGGAAATTTAACCTACCGCAAATTAGGGCCGACGTGTGGAGTTTATTCTGAACCACAACTTATTTATCAATGTGTGAATGAGTTTGGCGACTTACCAAAAATGATTCGAGCAGCGGAAAAATTATACGGAAAATACCAATGGGAACAATATGATTTGATTGTTCTACCCTATTCGTTTCCTTTTGGAGGAATGGAAAATCCAAGGTTAACATTTGTGAACCCAACATTATTGGCGGGTGATCGAAGTTTGGTTTCTGTTGTTGCACACGAATTGGCTCATTCATGGTCAGGCAACCTGGTCACCAATAGTTCATGGGATGATTTCTGGTTAAATGAAGGTTTTACGGTTTACTTTGAAAATCGCATCATGGAATCGCTTTATGGAAAAGAAATTTCGGACATGCTAGCATTGATTGAATTCCAAGAGTTGCAAGATGAAATCAAGGCAATTGAAGCTGGAGATTTTCCTGATGACACAAAATTGAAATTAGCTTTATCCGGTAGAAATCCAGATGATGGAATGACGGATATCGCATACACAAAAGGCGCCTTTTTCTTAAAAACGTTAGAACAAGCTGCGGGTAGAGAAAAATTTGATGCGTTTTTAAAATCCTACTTCAAAACATATGCGTTCAAAACAATCAATACTGAATCATTTGTAAAATACCTTAATTCAAATCTGTTAGAACCGAATGATTTAGATTTCAACACTGATGAATGGATTTATGAGAAAGGACTTCCGAGTAATTGCTTGAAA
The DNA here is from genome assembly GCA_039804825.1 of Bacteroidota bacterium. Taxonomy (GTDB): domain Bacteria; phylum Bacteroidota; class Bacteroidia; order Flavobacteriales_D; family Crocinitomicaceae; genus M0103. The sequence continues at coordinate 1,702 of JBDLVK010000040.1, read as the reverse complement.
ATTGTTTCTCCTCGTTTTGAACAAATCAAATTATTAGCGGACCGTTTTGCTGCTGGTGAAGATATTTTCAAGAAAGAAATTAAATGGATTAAAATAAAAGGTCGTAAAAGAAAGAAAAAACAAATCAATCAGCTTACGCGTGACAAGTACATTGCGCAAGAATGGCAAATGTTCATCCGTCGTTTACCGAAGAAAATTGATCCTGAATTGATGCGAAATTTAGACAAGCATTTGAACTTCAAGAACTGGGGTAATGCAGAGATTATGAATGAATGGTACGTTCTTGGAATCAACTCGGGCTATGATGATATTCGTCCGAGCATGGAGAAATTCTTGTTGAAAGTTGGTCGTAGAAAATACCTTGCTCCTATTTATCAAGAATTAACTAAAACTCCAGAAAATCTAGCATGGGCACGCGAAGTCTTTGAACGAGCAAAAAAGAATTACCATTACATCTCTCGTAACACTGTTGAAAGCATTTTGTACAAGAAAAAATAAGTTTTTTTAGATTTAATTTTTCTCAACGAATGACATTTAGAATCCCTTCATAAGAATACGGTTTTCTTTCACAAAATAAGCATTGAAATTTCAACAGATAAACACCATCTTTGACATCAGAACTGTCAAATCGCTTTTTTTCATCTGAACTTTCAAACACTAATTCTCCCCATCGGTTGTAAATTTCCAATTTGAATTCTTTCATTTCACAATTGCTTTGGATTTCCAAAAATTCACATTCAAATTTATCACAATCCGGAGTCAATGTGTTGGGTACAGAAATCTCACAGGAATCGCAGTCTTGCCCGAATGAATAAAGTGAAATTTGCAAACATAAAAAGACTATACAAACATTGATATTCATTCTTTTTTAACGTTATCAAAAGTGTATGGTTGCCAAAAGTTGAAAATTAAGAACAACTAAAATCTTTTTTTACGTTTTGTCTCTGAACAAAGAGATGGGAATTTCAATTAAAGAGCCGTGCCACGAAGATGGGGCAAAAATGACTGCTACCGAAAAAGGAGTTTCTGTCAAAAATGCTCATTGGAAGTAATTGATTTTACAGTATAAAAAATCTCTCCATTGCTGAAGGGATTGATATAGTTCAAAGTCAATTATCTTATTTCAAAGAAGCTAATTTATCTTCTAACACAGCAATAGTGCTCAAGGCATCTGCTTCTTTTTTGCGTTCCATAGCAACTACTTGTTCTGGCGCTCCGGCCATGAACTTTTCATTTTGCAATTTCTTTTGAACGCTTTGTAAGAATCCTCTGGTATAATCCAATTCTTCGTTGATTTTTTTCTTTTCAGCTTCGATATCGATTGTATCACCAAATGGAATGTAATATTCATTTGAATTTACCAAGAATGAATTTGCATTACCAACTTTCTCTGTAACGTATTCTAATTGGGTCAAATTCCCCATTTTCACAAGAACCGCATCAAACGAACTGTCGATTTCAGCATTTTTCTTGATGAATAAATCCATTTTCACCTTGTTCGCAATGTTGTTTTGCTTACGCACGTTACGAATATTGGTAATGACTTCTTCTGCTTTCGAGAATGAGCTTAAAACACTTTCATCGATTGTTTCTACTGAAGGCCAAGCTGCAATGATAATGTCATCGCCTTCTTGACGCTCACGAATCAAATGCCAAAGTTCTTCAGCAATGAATGGTGTAAATGGTTGAATTAATTTCAAGA
>JBDLVK010000039.1:0-45097 GCA_039804825.1 Bacteroidota bacterium | reverse complement strand
CGAAGAAGAAGACAACGAGTATTTCTTTGAAATGAGTTTTGAAGTTGATCCAATGACAAAAACCGTTGTCATGCGTGTTACTGATTTCGCAGAAGAAGATGAAATTGAAGAATCGCAAATGCTTTGGGAGCAACAAGTCGGCGAATTAAAACGCGTGTTGGGCGCATAATTCCTCTTTTCAATGCAGTTCAACTGCAAATTATTTTCAACTCTCGCGCATAAAACAGCTCGATTCAGCGTTAAAACGCTAAATTTGTAAGCATCTAAGTTAAATCCATTGAAACGTCTATACGTTTTTAGTATTCGATCTTTTGTAGGGCCCTTCTTTGTGACCCTCGCCATTTCCATGTTCATTTTGATCATGCAATTTTTGTGGAAATACATCGATGACTTGATGGGAAAAGGACTTGATTCTTTCGTTATTCTTGAATTGCTTTTCTACGTTTCTGCGAGTTTAATTCCTTTGGCATTGCCACTTGCCATTCTTTTGTCGTCGATTATGACTTTCGGGAATTTGGCCGAAAACAACGAATTGACCGCCTTAAAATCGAGTGGATTATCGCTCTATCGCATCATGCGTCCATTGACGTTTGTGGTCATCGGAATTGCTTGTTTTACTTTCTACTTTGCGAATTATGTCATTCCAGTGGCGAACCTCAAATGGCATTCCTTGATTTACGACATTCAAAACACGAAAATATCGGCCTTGTTGACACCGGGCGTTTACAGCAAGGAATTGGACGGCTATGCGATTAAAGTGGAAGAAGGAACAGACGATGCCTTCAAAGGAATTTTAATCCACGATCATACCGACCCGACGGAAATCAAAACAATTCGCGCCAACGACGGGAAAATTTACAAATCAGAAAACGGTAAATACTTGTTTTTTGAATTGAACGAAGGTTATGTGACGGAAGAATTAGCGCCACAATCCCCTACTTTCTTGCCGAATGGTGAATTGCACCGCAGTAAAAACAACAATCGCCCATCGCGCCGTTCTAATTTTGAAAAAGCAACGTATAAGATTGACTTATCGGGATTTTCTTTGAAACGTTCACAAGATGAATTGTTTGCGGATAAGCATGAAATGCTGAATGTATTTCAGATTTACCATGCCATTGATTCCGTAAAAACAAATGGTCGAACAATTGTGTTGAACTTCCTGCAAAGTTTAAAAAATGACCATGCTTATTTCCAGGCACATCTTTACAAACCCATTGAAGGTGAGAACGTATCAGGAATAGCAGAAATGGATTCAATGATTCCACAAACCATTCAATTCGAGCAATTAAGTGCAGCAGACAAGATGAATGCAATTAGTCTCGCACAATCAAAATTGAGAAGAAAGAATCAGAATTTGGAAGGTCAACGTGCGTACATGGAAAGCATCGATACCGATATGAACGGCTACTGGATTGAGTTTCACCGAAAATTTGCCTTGACCTATGCCATTGTAGTCTTATTTTTCATTGGCGCTCCTTTGGGTGCCATTGTTCGTAAAGGCGGATTCGGCGCACCGGTGGTCATTGCAGCTTTGTTGTTCATGATTTATTTCGTATTGATCTCAGTTGGTGATAGTTTGGCCGCGTCGCAAGTCGTTTCGCCCTTCCTTGGAATGTGGTTTGCTTCCTTTGTGCTCACGCCAATTGCCTACATTTTGATGCGCGCCGCTGCAAATGATGCGCCTGTGTTTGACAAAGATGCATGGAAAAGATTTTTTAAACGTAAATAATTAAGCAAGACTTTCTGCGTTCTATTCATCGAAAATTTGAATAAAATGCTACTTTTACGCAACAATTAGAAGACGAAAACACGTATGGAACAGATTGGAATAGCAAGTATTAAAACGGATTGTTTATTTTTCAAAGGCGATCTACCTTGCGCTCCACATAAAAAATCAGGTTATCACTGCACTGATTGTCCTGCTTATCAAAAAATTGAAACACGTATTCTAATTATCAAATTGGGAGCGATTGGTGATGTGATTCGTACAACGCCATTGTTGCGAAAAATCAGAAAAGAATACCCGAATTGCAAAATTACCTGGTTAACACAAACGCCTTCTATCCTTCCCGCTTCTGAGATCAATGAAATTTTGAAATACGACTTTGCATCTGTCTTGTACTTGCAACAGTGTAAATTCGACATGGTTTTCAACTTGGACAAGGACAAAGATGCTTGTGCACTCGCTTTCCAATTGAATGCAGATAAAAAATTCGGTTATACCTTGAAAGATGGTGTGGCCTACCCAATGAACGAATTAGCGAATCATAAATACACCACAGGATTGTTTGACACGGTCAGCAAAGCCAACACAAAATCGTATGTCAAAGAAATCTTTGAAATGCTTGGTTGGAACTTTGAAGGCGAAGAATACGTGTTCGACAATCATGAAGACAAAGGATTTGAGTGGAACTTGAACCGTTCAAAGAAATTAATTGGTTTGAACACAGGATGCGGCGATCGTTGGACAACGCGTTTGTGGCCAGATGAAAATTGGATCGCCTTGATTCACTTGCTACAAGGAGCTGGATACGAACCAGTTTTATTGGGCGGTGAACAAGAACACGCGAAAAACGAAGCCTTGTCAAAAGCGACAAATGCAACATATTTAGGTCATTTCAACTTGCCAAAGTTCATCAATTTAACGTATCAGATGGATTTGGTCGTTACACAAGTAACAATGGCCATGCACATTTCTGTCGCACTTCAGAAACGAACCGTATTGATGAACAACATTTTCAATCCGTACGAATTTGAATTGTATGGTCGCGGAGAAATTGTTTCACCGAGTAAGCCCTGTGAATGTTATTTCGCTGGAAAGTGTAAAAACGGTGGATCGTGTATGAAAGATTTATCGCCTGAAACTGTTTTTGAAGCCGTAAAAAAACACTTGAACTAATTTCGTGAAGGTATTACAGTTAACATATCGTGTTCCGTTTCCTCCAACGGACGGTGGTTCAATTGGAATTTACAACATCACAAAAGGTTTACACGACAATGGTTGCGAGATTGACTTAGTGGCAATCAACACGCCGAAACACGCACAACCAAAAGACTGCATGCTTCCGTTATCGAAGCAACACGATGTATTTGTCAACACGAATATCTCACCATTCAAACTGTTATCAAACGTACTATTCAAATCGATTCCCTACAACGTAGAGCGTTTTGTTTCGAAAGACGTTTCCGACAAATTGGTGGAGTTGTTAACGCAAAACAGCTATGATTTCATTCAAGTTGAAGGAGCATTTGTAGCCTATTACATCGATGTCATTAAAAAACATTGTTCGTGTCCTGTTTTGGTGCGCACACACAACATTGAGTATGTCATTTGGGAACGTTTGGCCTTGAATGAAAAAAATCCAGCAAAAAAGTGGTTTTACAAGCATTTAGGAAAGCGTTTAAGAACTTTTGAAGCAGCGTATTACAACAAAGCGGACGGAATAGCAGCAATTACTGAAGAAGACAAACAGCGCTTGTTGGATTTAAACGTAACTGTTCCCATTCAAATTGTTCCTGCTGGAGTTGTTTTAGATAAGTACTTAGCGGCTCAAGATCGTGAAGCAGAAGCAAATTCAATATTCAGTATTAGTGCCTTGGATTGGTTGCCGAATTTAGAAGGATTAGATTGGTTTTTGAAATCCGTTTGGCCGGAATTATTGAAACGCAAGCCTGAAATTCAATTTCACATTGCCGGAAAATCAACACCAGATTGGTTAATGAACAGTTCCTTACCGAATGTGCACGTGCATGGTTTTGTGGATGATGCAATTGTGTTCAAAAAATCGTATCAATTAATGTTGGTTCCCTTGCTTTCGGGTGGTGGCATGCGCGTGAAGATCATTGAAGGTTTGGCGGCAAAGAAATGCATCATCAGCACAAGCGTAGGCGCTGAAGGAATTGAATGCACACACGGAAAAGATATTGTTCTTGCAAATTCACCCGAAGAATGGGTTGAGGCGATTATCACGTATCTTGAAAACGAAGAAGCACGTCAGGAAATTGAGCGCAATGCCTTTGTAACGGCGAATGAACGCTATGAGAATACGGCAATTACTAAAAGGTATATCGCGTTATTTGAAGATTTGAATGATTAACGATGAGCGATGAGTGATGAACTTTTGAACCCTTTGAACTATTGAACTCTTGAACCCTTTGAACTCTTAAACACTTGAACTCTCAAACTTCTATCTTCTATCTTCTATCTTCTATCTTCTAACTACTATTTTTCAAATTTCTATAAACTAATCACTTTTTTCTAGTCACTAAAAAGTATCTTTGAATTCGCACCAAGCAAATGAGCAATAAAGATAAATTAGTCGTTCTACTTTCTCGTTTTCCTTATCCATTGGAAAAAGGAGACAAATTGCGTGCGTACCATCAAATTACGGAGTTGTCAAAAACCTTCGAACTATACTTGATTGCCATTTCGGACCATGACATTCCGCAAGCGCATCAGCAGCAGTTAGCAAAGTTCTGTAAAGAAACACACCTCATTCGCATCACAAAATGGTCGATTGTAGTGAATCTGTTCTTCGCGTTCTTCTCAAATAAGCCCTTTCAAACAGGTTATTTCTTCTCCTTGAAAGGCAAAAAAAGAGTTGATGTATTGCTTGAATCAATAAAACCTAAATACATTTATTCTCAGTTAATTAGAACTTCTGAATACATTAAGAACTACCATGTTTGCCCGAAGACGATTGATTACATGGATGCTTTGTCCATGGGAATTGAACGAAGAATCGAAAAAGCACCTTGGTATGCGAAATGGATATTCCGTTCAGAAGCCAAACGGCTTAAAAACTACGAACGCATCATTTTCGATTATTTCGAACACAAAACCATTATTTCGGATCAAGATCGTGCGTTTATTTTACATCCCAATCGTCATGAAATTGCCAGTATTCCAAATGGAATTGACGAACGTTTCTTCAACTATCCAACGTCAACACCTCGCTATGACCTCGTTTTCATCGGGAACTTAAGTTATGCCCCGAATATAGAAGCGGTTGAGTACATTTCTGAACAATTACTTCAAAAAAACAAACAGCTCACTTGTTTAATTTCGGGTGCAACACCGCATCAAACGGTAGAAAAAATTGCGCGCAATACGCCACAAATCACGCTGCAAGGCTGGATTGATGATATACGTGAAGCGTATGTTTCAGGAAAAATTTTCATTGCTCCGATGATGATTGGAACTGGCATGCAAAACAAGCTCCTCGAAGCGATGGCGCTTGGAATCCCTTGTATTACGAGTACTTTAGCAAACAATGCGATACAAGCAACGCACGATGTCAACATTTTAGTTGCCAATACACCGGAAGAATTCTTAGCTGCTATCGATGCTTTATTGAACGATGACGCCTTGTATCAGCGTATTGCAAGCAATGGACAAGCATTTATTCGAGAAAATTATTCGTGGGAAAAATCGACCCAGGAACTTGCCAACATTATTTCTTCCAACTAAGACCATTTATCTGTACTAAATCGCACAATTCGTGCAGAAGAATGACCAATTAGTGATTAGATTGTTGTAAATTTACGGCACAATTTGAACAGATGGAATTTACATTAAATACGATTGAAGAAGCAATCGAAGATATTCAGCAAGGAAAAGTGATTATTGTTGTTGATGATGAAGATCGCGAAAATGAGGGCGATTTCCTTACTGCAGCAAGAAACGTAACACCTGAGGTAATTAATTTCATGGCTACACATGGTCGCGGATTAATCTGTGCGCCTTTGGTAGAAGACCGTTGTGATGAGTTGGGATTGGAATTAATGGTTCGCTCAAATTCTGCAACATATGAAACTCCTTTCACCGTATCAGTTGATTTGAACGGACACGGATGTACCACAGGAATTTCAGCGAGTGATCGCTCAAAAACGATTTTGGCATTGATCAATCCAGAGACAAAACCTGAAGAATTAGGTAAACCTGGACATATTTTCCCGCTGCGTGCGAAGAAAGAAGGTGTTTTGCGTCGTGCAGGACACACAGAAGCAGCAATCGATTTATCGCGTTTAGCTGGTTTCGAAGAAGCAGGTGTAATTGTTGAAATCTTGAACGAAGATGGAACAATGGCGCGTCTTCCTCAATTGATGGAAATTGCAAAGAAATTTGATTTAAAAATTGTTTCAATTGCCGATTTAATTGAATACCGCATTAAAAATGAATCATTGATCGAGCGATTGATTGATGTGAAAATGCCAACTGAATATGGCAATTTTGATTTGTATGCTTACCGCGAAACAAATTCAGGAAAAGAACACCTTGCACTTGTAAAAGGCACGTGGGATAAGGACGAAGCTGTTTTGGTACGCGTTCATTCATCGTGTATTACCGGTGATATTTTTGGTTCTTGTCGTTGCGATTGTGGTCCACAACTCCACAAAGCAATGGAAATGATTGAAAAAGAAGGAAAAGGTGCGATTATCTACATGAACCAAGAAGGACGTGGAATTGGTTTAACCAACAAATTACGTGCATACAAATTGCAAGAAGAAGGTTACGACACCTTAGAGGCAAATATTAAACTAGGCTTCAAAGGAGACGAGCGTGATTATGGAATTGGTGCACAAATCATTCGCGATTTAGGGATTGTAAAAATGCGTTTGATGTCAAATAATCCAACGAAAAGAACTGGTTTGGTTGGCTACGGATTAGAAATTGTGGACAATGTTGCCTTGGAAATTGCCAGCAATGAACACAATGAATTGTATTTGCAAACAAAACGTGACAAAATGGGTCACACCTTGAATTTGAAAAAATAATGCTCAAAGCGAACGGCATATTCAAAGCATATGATTCCCTTCAAATTCTGAAAGGAATTGACTTGGAAGTGAATTCTGGTGAAGTCATTTCGATCGTTGGATCTTCTGGCGCCGGAAAAACAACGCTTTTGCAGATTTTAGGCACCTTGGACCAGCCGGACAAAGGAATTGTGGAAATCGATGGTGTGAATCCATTCAGTCTCTCAGCGAAGAAATTGTCAGCTTTTCGCAATCAATCCATCGGCTTCATTTTTCAATTTCATCAGTTGCTACCTGAATTTACAGCGTTGGAAAATGTCATGCTTCCAGCTTTAATCAAAGGAACCAATCAATCTGATGCACAAAAAGAAGCTTTGCGCCTACTCGACTTGATTGGCTTGAAAGAACGCGCTCAACACAAACCAAATGAACTTTCTGGTGGTGAACAACAACGTGTGGCTGTTTGTCGCTCTCTGATCAATCAACCAAAAGTTATTTTTGCTGACGAGCCTTCAGGAAATTTGGATTCTCAGAATTCAACAGACTTGCATAATTTGTTCTTTCAATTGCGCGACGAATTCAATCAAACATTTGTGATTGTAACGCACAACGAATCATTAGCAAACATGGCGGATCGCAAATTGGTGATGCGCGATGGATTAATTGTTTCTTAATCGTGACTTTCGACGAACTCAAAGATTTTCTGGATTTCAAAGCGGAACAATACGAACATCCGCGCTTTTTAGAGAGTGATCCCATTCAACTTCCGCATCGTTTCACAAAAAAAGAAGACATTGAAATTGTTGGTTTTCTCGTGTCGACCATTGCGTGGGGCAATCGCGTTAGCATTATCAAAAGTGGCGAACGTTTATTGGAAATCATGGAACAACAACCACACGAATTCATACGTTCCTACAATTCTGAATTACTCAAGCATTCAACCTTTGTTCACCGCACGTTTAACAGCCTTGATTTGGACTTTTATTTTCGCAGTCTACAGCATATTTACACAGGCGGAAGCTTAGAAACAGCCTTTCAAAAACACCCAACAATTGAAGGTGTAAAAGGCCGAATCATTCAGTTTCGAACGAAGTTCATGGAAACAGAACACGCTGAGCGCAGTCACAAACATTTGTCGAATCCGGAAAAAAACTCTGCAGCAAAACGCTTGAATATGTATTTGCGCTGGATGGTCCGTGATGCAGCAAAAGGTGTCGATTTTGGATTGTGGAAATCTATTTCAACATCCGAATTATGCTTACCGCTTGACGTTCATACGAGTAACAATGCGCGTCGATTGGAATTACTGAGTAGAAAACAAGATGATTGGAAAGCCTTGGAAGAACTGATGGCTAACTTGCGCGAAATGGATCCGATTGATCCTGTGAAGTATGATTTTGCGTTGTTTGGTTTGGGGGCCTTTGAGAAGTTTTGAGGGAGATGTATTTCGCCAGCATCCTTCTATGAACCAATAAAATCGGGAGTTTTAAGTAAGATTGTTAACTTGCAAAGTTGTTAAGTTGTTAAGTTGTAATGTTGCAAAGTTGTAATGTTGCTTGAAATCATCTCATTCATAGGTGAAATTTAAATATTTATATTTGTGAATCTCGAAATCATCAAATCTTCAAATCATCAAATCTTCAAATCTTCAAATGCATTAATCCAATCACCCATATATCAATACCACTTATCAATTTTAATGAACACCTGCTTTTTCTCCCAAATATTTGATTAAATTTGAAACATGAAGTTTGTCTATCCTGAATTTCTTTGGGCTTTATTCGCGCTAGCGATTCCAATCATTATTCATTTATTCAATTTTCGAAAATACAAGACACTGTACTTCTCAAGTCTTCAGTTCATTAAGCATGTCGATCAACAAACACGTTCTACCCAGAAACTGAAACATTTACTTGTTCTTGCCTTACGTTTACTCGTTTATACCTTCATCATTTTTGCTTTTGCGCAACCGTATATTCCTGCTAACGAAGGAAGTGAAACTGCAGGAAAACCCGTATTAGCGATTTACATTGACAATTCCTATTCGATGACTGCAAAAGGAACGGAAGGCGAATTGTTGTCGGAAGCACGTGAAATGTCGCGCAAAATGATCAATGCGGCAAGTTTGGAAACGCGCGTTTTGTTATCAACCAATGCGATGAGCGGAATCGAACAGCGTTTATTGACAAAAGTCGATGCCCTGGATTATTTGGATAAAATTGAGCCAAGTGCGTTAGTTCGTTCATTGGATGATGTGTTAAACTGGCAACGTGCGTTTATCGACAAAGAGCATCAGAACAATCAAAAGATTGGCGTTCGTCAATATGTATTTTTCTCAGATTTCCAGAAATCATCTGCAAAAACAGCCGAATTGGCAGAAGATGCTTTTTCATTTTATTATCCTGTAAAATTAACCCCTCAAGCAAAGGAAAACATTTACATTGATTCTGTTTGGTTTAATTCGCCAATCCAACGAATTGGTCAAAACAATGAATTGAACATTCGAGTTGTTAACGCTGGAGATGAAGCCTTGACAAATGTTGAATTGCATTGCGAAATAACCGGCATTCGTCGGGATGTTTTCATGGATATTCCGGCAAATCAAAAGGCGACAACGGTCATAAATTACACCGAACAATCAGGTGGCTTCAAAAAAGGAACTTTATCGGTCAACGACAAGCAATTGTTTTGGGATGATGATTATTACTTTTCCTATTTCGTTGACAATCAAACCAACATCTTAATCATCAATGGAAATGGCGCTACTCCAGCAGTTTCACATGTATACAATTTAGAGCGTTATTACAAGGTTAAATCGATTGATGAAAATGCCTTTACCTTGGATGAATTGAATCAGGTTGATTTGGTTTTCGTCAATGGAATGAATGAACTTCCTTCAGGAATGGCGCAGAACTTGAAAGAATTTGCGCAATCAGGCGGAACATTGGCTTTGTTCCCTGGCGCTAAAGCGAACTTAGGAACGTGGAACAACTTGTTGCAAGAGCTTCAATTGCCAAGTTTGGGAGCGGTTCAAGCTTCTGGAACAAAAATCGAAAAGTTGGTCTACGATGATCCTTTCTTCCACGAAATGTTTGAAAAGAAAAAGGAAAATTTGAATTTACCAAGCGTTCGAAAAGCATATCGCGCTGTATCTTCTCGTTCAACTTCGTATTACGATTTAATTCGCTTACAAAATGGCTCGCCTTTATTGTTGCGTTCGAGTGGATCAATCAATACCTTTTTGTTTACTTCTTCCCTGGACAATGAATTCAGTTCATTCACAACGGATGCATTGTTTCCTTCGATTGTTTTGCGCATCGGTGAAATGAGTCAACGCAAAGCTCCAATTTCATTAACCATCGGAAAAGAATCGTTTTTCCCTTTGTACAAAAAACAAAGCGGTGAAACACCAATTCATATTAAGAACAAGGATGTTGATTTCATTCCTCAAATTAAACAAGAAGGATTGATCAACTATTTATCGCTGAGCGGAATGGAAGCCTTGGAAAATTTGAAAGCTGGGAATTACGCCATCTGGGATGAAAAGAAAGAAGGCGAATTATCTTTGAATTACGACCGCACAGAGTCTACAATTGACTGTTTCAATGAATCAGAAATTGTGAGTTTACTGGAAGAAAAAGGACTTAAAAATGTAAGTTTCAGTGAAATCAATGAAGGACAAAGTCTCACAAAGATTGATATTGAAAAACCATTTGAATATTGGAAAACAGCCATACTTTTTGCACTCATCTTTTTGATCGGTGAAATGTTGGTGATTAAATTTTGGAAATAAAACGCATACACAATGAAAATTCTCATTAAACAAGCAACCATTCTTGACCCGCGCTCAAGTCATTTGAATAAGAAAATGGACATTCTTGTAACCGACGGAATGATTGAAGCGATTGAAAATTCCATCAATGCTGCAGATGCTCAAGTATTGGAAGGAGAGAATTTAGTTGTTTCACAAGGATGGGTGGATTTGAAAGCACATTTTTGTGATCCAGGAGAAGAACACAAGGAAACGATTGACAGTGGATTGGATGCAGCAGCTTTCGGAGGATACACACACGTTGCGGTTTTACCAAGCACGCATCCAGTGGTAGATGGAAAAACACAAGTTGATTACATCTTGCGTCGCGCAGAAAATCATGTAACAAGCATTCATCCAATTGGTGCGATTACTGAGAAAATGGCTGGTGAAAACTTGGCAGAAATGTATGACATGTATCAATCAGGAGTGCGTTTGTTTTCGGATGATTTAGTTCCTGTGAATTCTGGAATTATGTACCGTGCTTTACTTTATTCAAAAAACTTCAACGGAAAGATTATCGCCTTTTCAAGAGATTATGCCTTAGCAGGAAAAGGAATGGTGAACGAAGGTGAAGCATCTACACGAACAGGTTTAAAAGCAGATCCAACGATTGCAGAAATCATTCAAGTTGAACGCAACATTCGCTTGACAGAATATACAGAAGGTTCGATTCACTTAACGGGAATTTCATGCGCCGAAAGTGTTGATTTGGTGCGCAATGCAAAAGCAAAAGGATTGAATATTACAGCTGATGTTCATTTGATGAATTTGGTTTACAATGAAACTGCTGTTTTGGGATTTGATTCTAACTTCAAAGTGATGCCAGTTTTGAGAAGAGATTCAGACCGTATTGCTTTGTGGGAAGGATTGAAAGATGGTACAATTGATACAATCGTTTCAGATCATCGTCCACACGATAAAGAAGAAAAAGACGTAGAATTCGACAACGCCTCTTTTGGTTGTATTAACCTACAAACTGTTATTGCTGCTCTATCAGCGTGCAAAGAATTCGATTTAACTGTTGTATTAAAAGCACTTTCGATCAATGCACGTGAAATTTCATCGATTACTGAACATCCAATTGAAGTTGGAAACAAGGCTGATTTAACAATTTACGCACCTGATAATCAATGGACTTTTACAAAGGATTTGATATGCTCGCAAACTATCAACACGCCGTATGTTGGTAAAGAATTGAAAGGTTCAGTTGTTGGAATCATAAATAACGGTAAATTAGCTTTTAGAGACTAAGAATATGCCGAACAAAAAGTCCTTTTTAAAACAATTCTGGAAAGAAAAAAAGATGGTTGGTGCAATGGCGCCGAGCTCACGTTTTTTGGCAAAAAAAATGTTGGAAAACATCGATTTTTCAAATGCGAAAGTATTGGTTGAATTGGGACCTGGAACAGGCGTATTTACAGATAAAATTCTAGAAAAAATGGCTCCTGACGCCATTCTTTTGGTGTTTGAATTGCACGATGCATTTTGTGCGCAATTGCAAGCTAGAATTACGGATAAACGTGCTCACATCATTCATGATTCAGCAGAAAAGATTGAAGAGTATTTAATGAAGTATGAATTGGGCAAAGCAGATGTTGTCATTTCATCACTTCCTTTGGCGAATTTCCCACAAGAATTAAGAAACTCAATTCTTCATGCATCTCACAAGTCTTTGACAGAAGTTGGAAAGTACATTCAATTCCAATATTCATTGCAATCGAAAAAACACATCAAAAAAGTGTTCAATGAAGTTTCGATCGACTTTACGCCGCTGAACTTCCCTCCTGCTTTTGTTTACACTTGTAACAAGGCAGATTAACACTTAACATTCGCTTGTATTCTTTTCAGTCGGTAATCCTGACAGTTCAATCAACCTTTCCGGATTTGGTATAATTCTTGGCTATCTTTCTGTTAGAAAACAACAAATTGATACGTCATGAAAACAAAACTCGACATTCAGAAAATTTTGCACAGTCGCAAAAGCACACAAAAAGGAACAGGTTCTTTTGACAAAGCACTTATGGGCTTGGGAATTAAATTCACCAAAAACGATAAATCAGACAAATAAAGTTTCGTTTAGAAATCTCCACCGCCTTCTCCACCACCACTTGATTTTTTAGGTGCCATTTCCAATTTCCCAAACTTATACGAGAACGTCAAGAAAAATCTTCTAGTAAGCCATTTGAATTGTACATCTTGGTAAATTCCAGGTTGATTCAAAGTCATATAAAATCCTTGGCGATTGAAGACATCCGTTACGCGCATCCCAACCGCAATCTTTCCATCTTTAAAGGTTTTTTCTCCAGAAATATCGACTGGACCTCTACGTTGTACAATTCCTTGAACAGAAACGCGCGGACCATTGTAAGCTGCATTCACTTGAATCGATGCTGTACGTTTCCAAAATTCAACAGTTCCAGAATATTTCATGTTCCAGTTAAATCCACCAACATTCCAATTCGCATTCGGATTATCATCAACATATTGCGTGTAATTCGCATTTGCCGACAAGGTATTTCTCCACCATTTGTATGGCTTCACAACAAAAATCACTTCCGCACCAACACTGTGACTTTCATCCAAATTCGCAAAAGTAACCGTCGAAGCATTGTTCGCATAAAATTCTTTCACACGTGTAATTACTCCCGTTGTGTGACGGTAAAAGACACTTGATGAGAAAGTTACAATTTTCTTCTCATTCATATAACCTAAGTCATACGAATCAATAAATTCTGGTTGTAAATAAGGATTTCCAGTACGAAGATTGTATGGATCTGCATAACTTGTAAATGGATTTAAATCAGCAGATTGAGCACGATTGATTCTGCGTGAATAACTCAAACTGATTTCTGATTTTTCGGTTAAAGAATAGCGAATATGTCCAGATGGAAAAATGTTGAAATAATCATTCACAATTCGGATTGAATCTGAAATTAAGTTTGGAATTTGATAAGCTTTCTCAACACGCACACCAATTTGGTATTTAAACTTTTTAATTTGCTGACCATAAATTCCGTAAGCACTATACACTTGCTCGTTATAGGCATAATTAAAATTAGAAACCGTATCTTCTAAATAATTTCCTGAAAGTGAATCCAATGTTTCTGAATAGGTATCAACACTTTGTTGGCGAATGATTGTTTTCACACCTGATTCCAAACGAGCTCCTTGTTTGGGAAATAAATACGTAAAATCAACCTGACCAGTTGTAATGTTATTCTTTTCTTTATTGAACAAACGTTGATTTAATGCGGTTTTCAACTCTTGAAGAGAATCCGAAGCATAGTCATTTTGCCAGTAAAAGCCTTGGATATTATCGGTTCCAAGCGACTGATTTAAATCTACAACGAGATTTCCACGATCGTTTTTTAAATCGTGCTTGTAATTCACATTGAAATCGAAATTTTGTTGCTGTGAAGGATCTGAAGAAATACGACGCCAAAGTCGAAGTAAACTATCTGAAGGTGTTAAAGTGGAATTCCATTGATTACCTGTGCGATTGCGTTCACCAACACTTCCTGTCATGCTAAAACCGAGCAAATGACGCGGTTTCAAGTAAAAATCTGCACCCGCTCTGAATGTATGTCCGAAATTTTGATCCGTTCCCAAACGGTCTTGATCCATTTTCATCGAAGAATCTGCTGTAATTTGGCGTTCTAAATACGTAAACTGATTGCGGTAACCATCCAAATATCTTCCAGCATAACTAGCAAATGTGTTAAGCTTCGAATTTCTAAAACTCAATGAAACGGATCCTTCCGCCACATTTCCTCCTTTAAGTTCACCTGAACCAAGATTCGATGTTATCAACCCATTGAATCCACGCATTTTGTTTTTCTTCAAAACAATATTGATGATACCCGACGTTCCATCTGGATCATATTTTGCCGATGGATTTGTCACAACCTCAATGCGCTCAATCGAACCAGCAGGCAAAGCATCTAACAAGGTTTTTCCATTTCCCCCTGAAATTGAACTTGGTCGACCATCAATCAAAACAGTAACTGTCCCATCGCCACGCAAGGTAACACCACCTTCTTGATTCACTTCGACAGATGGAATATTATTCAACACATCATTGGCGGTTCCTCCTTTTACAGACAAATCTTCACCAACATTGTACACTTTTTTGTCAATTCCTGTTTTCAACACATCCAATTGACCAACAACTTTTACTTCTCCTAGCCCTTTAACTTCAATGCGTTGCAGTTTAATAATCCCTAGATTGGCCACTTTTACAGCTTGGGAGATTTTAATGTCTTCAATCAATTCTTGGTTGTATTCAGCAAAAATGATTTTCGCGTAATAATTCCCTAAAGGAACTTGATCAAAGGTAAATTTCCCTTCTGCATCGGTATAAATCCCTGAATACAACGTTGAATCTGCTGCTTTGTATAATTTGAATGCTACATATTCCATCGGGAGTTCGGTTTTCGCATCGATAATTTTACCCGATACAATTCCATCTCCCGCAGGTTTAGGTCCTTGAGCAAAAAATGTAAATGAAATCAGCAGAAAAGAACCTGTAACTAATTGTTTTTGAATGGTTTTGAAAAATGTCATGTCCTTGAAAGTCGTTTTGTCTTTATTTGGTTGTTAAAAATACGGCTAATCCTAGCGGATTGATCGTTTTTCTAGTTTAATTTAATGTCAATTGGTTTTTTTAACAATTTTGCAACTGGACAGCGATCGGAAATCTCGAGCAATCTACTGTGTTGTTCATCTGTTAAATTCCCAGAAAATTCTATTGATTTAAGTATTTCTGTTCTTTCATCCAACTCTTTGATGTTCAATTCAATCGTAATTTGACCGATATCCCAATTTCTTGGTTGAGCATACATTCGAAGTGTAATCAAGATACAACTTGCTAGAGAAGAAAGAAAAAGCTCTTTGGGCGTTGGTCCTTCATCTTGCCCATTCAATTCAAAAGGTTCATCAGATAGCCATGAATGTGAACGCGCCGTGTTTGTAACTTGATAATCGTAGTAAATACTCGAAACAAGTGTTATTGATTCAGGCATTTTTTTCGCGCACTTTGTCCAACAAATCACTCAAGGTATTTGCCTCATCATCCGTAAGATTCGCTTTAATCAGCGTATTCACATCCAAACTACGATCCATATCAGCCAATAGATTCAATCCTTGTTCTGAAATTTTAACATAAACTACTCGACGATCTTCTGTACAACGCATGCGCTCAATTAATCCTTTATCGATCAATTTATCCATTAAGCGAGTTGTGTTAGGTGATTTTTCAATCATGCGCTCTTTCACCGTGTTTACGTTGATCATGTCTTTTGCACCACGAAGAATACGTAAAATATTGAATTGCGCCATAGACAAATCATATTTTGACATGAATTGATTTTGAATATTCCCTAGGAAATTACTCGTGAATCTTATGTTAACAATTGCGCGTTGCTGTGGTGATGTAAAGCTCGACTTAATTTCTTCATCAATTTTCATGGCGCAAAGTTACTTACCATGGTAGTATTTTCAAAATTAAATACTACATATTTTACAATTATCTGAAGTTCTTAAGAAAGGAACTTTTTAGTTGCTAGAAAGAATGAACTAATTTACATAAACTTCACCCCAAAATCTTCAGCAACAGGTAGTTCATCGAATCGAATCTGAATGAAATGTTCACCTGGCAAATAATCCTCGAAGTTCTTATCGAATTGAACGCCCAACTTGGATGAGTAAACCCAACAAGCGCGCACATACTCTTTATTTTTAAGCATCAATGTTGCCGTTTTTGCTACTGGATCGATGTTTTTTAGCTCAATTTTAAAATCACTTGCTTGTGCTTTTTTATAAGTTAACGGCAATTCTGAAAAGGTTCTTGATTTCTGTTCACCTTTCGCATTTGTCCAATTTAGACGAACAACAATGTTTTGATTGTCATAATGTTTTCGAATACACGAAAAATCAATAAGCTGCTTTCCAACTCCATTCGCTACAAGTTTGGTTTCAACATGTTCCAATTGTTTTCCTTTTAAATCAAATACCGTAAAAGTTAAATTGGTGCGAACTGTATCAACTTGGTCAGATAACAAAAAGTACTCAAATAAATTTTTGCCCGTCGATTTTCTCAGAACTGCAATGTCTTCGTAATCCTTCGTTACCTCGTACTGAAGCGCTTTCCAATTCCAGAAGTAATCCATGCTCGACCAAGATGGCGCCGGCCAACAATCATTGATTTGCCAATACAAAGTTCCACTACAACGTGGCGCATCCAAACGATGACCAGTTACAGCCATGCTCACAGCTGTTGCTTCAGTCAATTGCGAATAGTAGACAAACTCTTCAAAATTTGCTGGGGTTCCAAATAAAATCTTTGCGTGTTTTAATATCATTCCATTCCCAACATAACTTTTCTGATGGTGCTTCATGATGTCAGATTCTAAATCCCAATCTGTCTTTTCTGAAAAAGTAGATAATGTCGAATACTCAGGAAAACTTTGAAAACCATATTCCGCATTGAAACGGCCAATTTTCTTTGCAAAGTCCTCCATTGGGTCTTTTCCATGCCAAACTCCCCAATAATGCTGAGTTCCGTGGTTATAAAATTCATCTTTTCCCCAGTTACTCAAAGGTGAAGTATGACTGTAAGGCGCACTCGACAAAGCAGAAACTTGTCCCGGAATCAATTGTTTAAACAAACGATTGTAGCTATCTTCAATTTCTTTTGCGTCCTTACCGTACAAATTGTATTTCACTTGAAATCCCCAATTTTTCCATGCAACATCGACTTCATTGTTCCCATTAAACAAGGTCAAACTAGCATGTGAAGCAATGCGTGGAATTTGATAATCGATTTCCTCTCTAACATTCAATAGGAAATCAGGATCACCTGGATACATGGCGCAAGCAAACATAAAATCTTCCCAAACCATTATTCCCAATTCATCACACGCATCAAAAAATGCTTCATCAGGATAGTATCCACCACCCCAAACTCGCACCATGTTAAAGTTGCTTTTAGCCATCACTTCCACCATTCTGCGCAAATCGGCATCACTCACGCGCGCAGGAAAAATGTCTTGAGGAATGTAATCCCCTCCTTTGCAAAAAATTGGACGACCATTTACTTTGACCACGTGGCTTGTTCCCCATTCGTCGGCCTCTATGACAATTTCAGAAGTTTTAATTCCGAAACGAACAGTTCGTGTTTCAAGTACTTTACCTTTTTCATTGACAATTTGCCATTCATCGGTGTACAAGTTTTGCTCGCCTTGTCCGCGAGGCCACCACAATTTGGGATTTTCGATGAATTCTTGTCGATCTACTTTTACCGA
Source organism: Bacteroidota bacterium (assembly GCA_039804825.1). Classification (GTDB taxonomy): domain Bacteria; phylum Bacteroidota; class Bacteroidia; order Flavobacteriales_D; family Crocinitomicaceae; genus M0103. The sequence goes on along the minus strand of JBDLVK010000039.1, from coordinate 27,223 downwards.
ATTTTCATCGATTTCGACGTCACCAAATAATTTACTTTTCCAGGTTAATTTTCCTTTGGATGGTTGAGAAAAGTAAAGACTCAAATTCAAATTCGCTTGATTGTCTTCAACATTTTCGGTAATGACAGAAGTTAAACTTATTTTCGCTGCATTATAGACATTGAGTCGAACTGGCTTTAAAAATCCCATTGTATTCATGCGTAAGGCCCAATCCCATCCAAATTGATATTGCGGTTTTCGCGTATATGGTGCAATTGCAATCGGATCAACGTCATTTGGTGCTGGTAAATGGTAAGCTGCCGTTGTGTATGCTGCTTTGTGATAATTTACAGGCGAATAAAACCGAGCATTTACAGTATTTAAACCAGGTTTTAAGTATTTTTTTATTTCGAAATAATAAGGATGAAAAGCATTCTGAGTAAACCAAATCAAGGTATCATTTACAAAAATTTCAGCGTACGTATCGATTCCTGGAAATTCCAATTCGATGTAATCCTTATTCAGTTGTTCCTCGGTGATTGTAAAACTCGTCTTAAAATCCCAGTTGTATTTTTCAACCCACGCAAACAATTGTTCATTCTTACCATAAAATGGATCTGGTAATTCGCCGCTTTCAATCAACTTCTCTTGCACGGAACCATGTGTTCCTGCACTCATCCAAATTTGCTTCTTTGGATGAAAAAAATTCCATTTCAAGGTTGTTTGCGCCATAACTTGAAAACTAATGAACGATAGAAATAAAAGGCAGAATTTCATACACGTTTGTTTACCAATTACGATTGAAAGGTGCATCCACCATTTTTTCTTCTGTAGCTGTTTTCAAAGCATAGTTAAATCCACTGTAAACAGAATACGATCCAACATTCCCATTTTTATCTATTGCCAAGAAGCAACATTGTAAATTCGTTAAATCCTTGTGTTTCGAAATGATACGATCAACAGCCATTTTACACGCTTCCATTGGTGAATGTCCGTGACGCATGAGTTCAACAACAGTATGACTTCCAGCAATGCGAATAATCGCTTCACCTAATCCAGTTGCTGTTGCTGCTCCAACTTCAGAATCAATGAACAATCCGGCTCCAATGATTGGTGAATCTCCCACTCGACCGTGCATTTTATACGCCCAGCCACTCGTTGTGCAAGCACCACTGAAATTGCCGTATTGATCCATCGCCAACAAGCCAATTGTATCGTGGTTTTCGTGATTTATCTCTGGCTTCTTGAATAAATCAGCGTTTTCTTTCTTCCACTTTTTGTATTCTGCTTTCACTTCTGGAATCGGCGTTTTAATCGTCTCAAACCCATGTTCTAAGGCAAATTTCTTCGCTCCTGCTCCAACCAACATCACGTGTTGCGTTTTATCCATCACCGCTCTCGCAACCGAAATTGGATGTGCAATTCCTTCTAAAAACGCTACAGAACCACAACGCGAATCGTTATCCATAATACACGCATCCAAGGTTACATGTCCATCGCGATCTGGCATTCCTCCGATTCCAACACTTCGATTGGTTAAATCAGATTCGGTTACTTTTACGCCAGCTTCAACAGCATCAATGGCTAAACCGCCTTTTTCCAAAACTTTCCAAGCAGCGGCATTCGCAGCCAATCCATGATTCCAAGTAGAAATGATAATGGGTCCTTTTGCCTTTCCTTCAAAAGATTGACCAAATAACTCTCCTGCTTTTAATGGTTGAACAGCACCTAATGCAGCACCAGCCAATCCTAATTTTAAAAATTTTCTACGTTGCTGATCTGCCATCTTATTGATTTTTAAGTTCGTTAGCCAACCATTTTTGGTACACTTTCGCATACGCTTCATGCTTTGAATACTCAACAGAAAAATCGTGTCTGCCCGAGTAATCTGGTTTTGCCATCATGAAAATGTAGTTGTTATTATCACGGTTCAACACTGCATCAACCGTTTGAGATGGCGGGATGCAAATTGGTCCTGGAGGCAATCCATTGATTTTGTAAGTATTGTAGGCACAATCAATGTTTTTGTGCTCATTCAATAAACGCTGAACACCATCCAATTTATCGCCCCAACAGAATTTAAAGGTTGGATCCGATTGTAATTTGATACCTTGATTGATACGATTCAAATACAATCCTGCAATTATAGGCCATTCATCAGCGTGCTTTCCTTGTTCCGAATAAACTATACTTGCCAAAGTCACAGCTTCCGAAGGAGATTTTAATCCAACCTTGATCAATTTCGTCATGCGCTCGGCTGTCCAAAAGTTTTTAAATTCTTGTGCCATGCGCTCAACAAATTCCTTTTCATCTGTATCGTAATACATTTTATAAGTATTTGGTAAAAACATTGCTGGCATTTGCTCACGCGTAAATCCGTATTTTTCTAGTGTTGCATCTTCGTCCAAAAAGTTCACCAATTTCGTAGAATCCGCCATAATGTTTGCACAAACCTTTTCTGCTAATTGATAAATATCTCTGCAATTATTAAACGTTACTGAAACTTCGACTTCTCCATTTCCATTTCCTGCAGCATTCAAGGTGAAACCATTCAAAAGTGTGCGGTATTGCGTTCCTGCTTCAATTGAATATTTCCCCAAGGCAATTTTCTCTTTTGTCAACCCTTTGTATTCCGCCACTTTCACAAATGCGTCAACATCATCAATGATTCCTTGTTTTTGTAAATCAGCTGCTAATTCTTCAACACTAATTGGTGCTTTGATGAAATAGTCAACCGTTGCAGAATTGCTAGTTCCCGTTCTACTACTTAAATACAATGAAATTTTAGGGAAAGCGACAATTCCACCTACTAAAATCACAACAGCGACTACGCCAAGGATTATTTTTCTTTTAGACATAATTGAAAATTAATTTCGTCAATTCGTTGACCTTTATATAAAAACCATTCTTTGCGAATTCCCACTTGATGAAAACCACATTTCGCAAACAAATGAATACTTTCCGTATTATCGGCTTGAATCGAGCAATACAAATTGTGTAACGCCAAAAATTCACGCGCGTATGCAACCATTAACACCAAACTTTCAGAAGCATATCCTTTTTGTTTGTGCACTTGATCACCAATTAAAATTCCTACGGCTGCATTGCCATTTCGGAAATCGACATCGTATAAATCGATTGCTCCAACAGGTTCTTCTGTATCATTTAAACAAATCATCAAGCGCAATTGTCCTGTTGAACGAATGTGTTGTTGCTGTTCAATTAATTGAAGAATTCCATGCATGGAAAAAGGTACTTCCGTATCTGTCACCTTCCAATGTGCAGGATTATTCTCCCACAACATCAGCTTAGTTGCATCTGAAGGTTCAACTGGTCTTAGAAATATGTTTTTCCCTTTTAACATCCTTTAATTTCTGCAAGCGATTGGTAATATCTTCTTGATTATAGTTTAATATCCCCCGATAATCGTTGTCCAAATTTACTCCAAATACTTTTTCAATGTTGTTTCGATCTTGCAAATATTTCAACAATTCAGAAAGTTGACTCACTTCACTTAAACAATTGAATAACTGAGAAATAGGCGTTAAACAAGTAGCTATTTCTGGTTCGGCATGTTGATAGTTATCAAAAACCTCTTGAACGTATGAAGGATTAATCGATTCGTTGAGTTCTATAAACAAGGCTGGAATCGATTTCTTTTGAATAAGCTGAAAAGCTTTGAAACTATCTATTCCATTGTCTTTCCCCTTTACTTTTAAACTGAAATATTTACCGTTTACAGAACAACCAATGTGTGGTGGAATTTTATTCGCGTGCCAAATCCACAAATAAAAGCCCTTTTCAAATCGAGTGGTTTCTTCGAAAGAATCAATTGTTTGAAATTCGAAACTATACATGCATGGTTCCTTTAAACACATATTCTGCTGGTCCGATTAATTGTATATTCTCAAAGGAATTATTTCCTAAATACGCATAGGCAACCTTTAAATTCCCACCTTTCACTTGGACATTTATTTCGTAGTCACCGATTCTGTTTTCCAAAGTTGCTAAAACCAAGGCACAGGCAGTAGCCCCAGTTCCACATGAAAGTGTTTCATCTTCAACCCCTCGCTCATACGTTTCGATTTCAATTAAATCAGCCGCTTTCTTTTGCACCAAATTCACATTGATTCCTTCTAGCTTGAAACGTTCTGAGTAGCGAATCGACTTCCCGTATGCTAAAATATCTTGAGTTGTTAATTGATCTACCAATTTCACAAAATGCGGTGAACCTGTATTTAATACAAAAGCGTCGTTTACCGAATCAACTGTTTGAACAGGCAACATATCCAAGTAGACCAAGTCATTTTTATACTGCGCACGATGTTCACCATCAATTCCCAAAAAACGACAATCAGCAATTGAAAGTCCAAGTGATCCAGCAAATTTCACTGCACAGCGTGCACCGTTTCCACAAAAACTTTTCGAACCATCTGAATTGTAGTAATCAACTTCAAAATCATAGCCTGAAATGCGATTGATTTTAATTAAACCGTCTGCTCCAATTCCAAAACGACGATCACACAGGTGAGCAATTTGCTCGATAGTCAACAAATTATATTGCCCTGAAAGATTGTCGATCATGACAAAATCGTTTCCTGTACCTTGGTATTTTTCGAAGTGGATAATCATTGCTGACAATTGTTTCGACAAAGGTAGTTTATTCCGTTCAAAAAATTGGAGTTTGCTTAACATTCTTTAACAGCTCATCAGTAACAAAATTAGGGTTCAAGACGTTATTATTGCACTTAAATTTTAAAACAATTTCAAATGAAAAACAACATTAAACTTTTAGGGTTGGGTCTTTTGGGAGGAATGCTTCCACTTGGTGCGTATTTAATGTTGACCGCTACCCCTTATCAAAGCTTATCAGATGAAGTATTAGACGGTAATCGCTTGTACAATGCCCGAGCAGTTTCGTTCGATGGTCAAAATTTAGCACCAAATTTCATTGATGCATCCGAAACAACGATTAATTCAGTGGTTCACGTAACTACAAAAGTGGTTAAGACAACCTTTCAACGTGATCCGTTTCAAGAGTTCTTTTATGGACCTGGAGCAGGTGGACGTGAATTCAAACAATTTGGAGCAGGAAGTGGTTCAGGTGTTATTGTATCTTCTGAAGGATATATCGTTACAAACAACCACGTGATTGAAGACGCAAGTGAAATTGAAGTAATATTGAACGATAACTCGAAGTATACAGCCAAATTAGTTGGAGCAGATCCATCGACGGACATTGCAGTTTTGAAAATTGAAGGTTCAGGATTCCAACCAATTGCATTGGGAAATAGTGACGATTTACATATTGGTGAATGGGTTTTAGCCGTTGGAAATCCTTTTAATTTAACGTCAACCGTAACCGCAGGAATTGTTTCAGCAAAAGCTCGTAATATCAATTTATTGTCAGATCGCTCTCGAACAGATGTCGTACCAATTGAATCGTTCATTCAAACTGATGCTGCCGTAAATCCAGGAAACAGTGGCGGTGCATTGGTAAATGTGAAAGGTGAACTAATTGGAATTAACACAGCGATTGCTTCACAAACAGGCAGTTATTCAGGCTATTCATTTGCGATTCCGGTCAACTTAGTTGAAAAAGTATTACGCGATTTAATTGATTTCGGGGTTGTTCAACGTGGATTCTTAGGTGTTCAAATTGCGGACATCAATCAAGAAATTAAAGAGAAAAATGATCTTCCAAACACGAAAGGTGTTTACATTTCAAAAGTGACTGAAAACGGAAGTGCTGAAAAAGCCGGAGTTAAAGATGGAGAAGTCATATTAAAAATTGGTACAAAAGAAGTGAACTCAGTTGCTGAGTTGCAAGAAGAAATAGGAAAAAGAAGACCTGGCGACAAAGTTTCATTGACAATTCGCACGGCAAAAGGCGTTGAAGAAGTGAAGGAATTGGTTTTGCGTAACCAAGATGGTGACACAAAGCTTGTTTCAAAAGAAGAAATTCAGAAAAATTTTGCGTTGGGTGCAACTTTTAGTGAATTAAGCAGTAAAGAGAAAAAAGAATTAAATATTACTTACGGAGTTAAGATTTCGACGATCAATTCTGGCAAATTAAAATCAATTGGATTAGCACCTGGAATGATTATTACCAAGGTCAACAATGAGCCAATCGAAACGGTCGAACAATTAACAGGTAAGTTAAACGGGGTCAACAAAGGCGTATTGCTGGAAGTGCTTTCAGAAAGCGGCAAAAAGGAATATTTCGGATTTGGCTTATAAAATCGTTTGGGGCACGGTTTTTGGTTGCGGCGCGATTAAAAAAATAGTATGATTTTTTTTTGGAAATCAACTCTTTTTCATCGTACCTTTGCATCCATTTTTCCCACATTACAAATTAAAAAGGAGGAATTTAGTAGAGGATGAGACAGCTAAAAATTACGAAGTCGATTACCAATCGCGAGAGTCAGTCATTAGACAAATACTTGCAAGACATTGGTAAAGAGGAGTTGATAACAGCAGAAGAAGAGGTAGAACTAGCCCGCAAAATCAAACAAGGTGACCAAAGAGCCTTAGAGAAATTGACGAGAGCTAACTTGCGTTTCGTGGTATCCGTTGCAAAGCAATACCAAAACCAAGGACTTACACTTCCTGATTTAATTAATGAAGGCAACCTAGGACTTATCAAAGCTGCTCAAAAGTTTGATGAAACAAGAGGTTTTAAATTTATTTCATACGCCGTTTGGTGGATTCGTCAATCGATTCTTCAAGCTTTGGCAGAACAAGCACGTATTGTTCGTTTGCCATTGAATCAAGTTGGGTCATTGAACAAAATCAACAAAGCATTTTCGCGCTTGGAACAAGAATTTGAGCGTCCACCATCAGCAGAAGAGTTAGCAGAAGCACTTGAAGTGCCAGAAGATAAAATCAAAGAAAGTTTAAATGTTTCTGGTCGTCACGTATCTATGGACGCTCCCCTATCCGCTTCGGAAGATGGAGGAACATTGATGGACGTAATGGCAAACACAGATTCACCGAAAGCAGATCATGCGTTGATGGCTGAATCATTGCAAAAAGAAATTGAGCGTTCATTGAGTACGTTAACTGATAAAGAGCGTGAAATTATTCGTTTGTTCTTTGGAATTGGAATGAACCACGGATTGACACTTGAGGAAATTGGAGCTAAGTTCAATTTAACGCGTGAGCGTGTTCGACAAATCAAGGAAAAGGCAATCAGACGCTTACGACATACGTCGCGAAACAAACTTCTCAAAGCTTATTTGGGTTAATACTAAAAAAGGCTTCCTACTCAAGTGGGGAGCCTTTTTTGCTTTATACAATTTGAAATTCTTTAATAATTAAATATAAAACAACACAAAAATGGAATCTGCTGTAGGATACGAAAAAGAGTTGAAATCGCACATTGAAAGAGAGCGTGCTGCTGTTAAACTTTCTAGTAAAGTTGGTGAATTGTTATACGACAAAGGAATTGAACTTGTTCTTTTCCGCAATCACTTAACAGACACAACAATCTCTGAGATTTTAAACCTACACGAATATGCGCGTAAGGTTGTTAATAAACCAATCGACGTTTTCACATCTTCTGAGTTGGCTGAAGAAATCATGAAAATGGATTTGGCTCCGTCAAAACTTGATATCGGTAAACTATCAAGCGAATGGTTGGCTGAAAAAGACAATTTCGCATCAAAAGCTGAATTCTTAAATGTAAAATTAGCTGGTTTTGGTGTTACAACTGGACACAACATTGAACCAAGAGATGTTGTTTTATACGGTTTCGGTCGTATTGGTCGTTTGGCTGCTCGCGAGTTAATTAAACAAGCAGGTAAAGGACAACAATTACGTTTACGTGCTATTGTTACACGTGGTTCTTCTGATGCAGATATTATCAAACGTGCGTCTTTGTTACGCAACGATTCAGTTCACGGTGCTATCAAAGGATCCGTAATTGAAGATTTAGAAAATAAATCATTGATTATTAATGGACAAATTGTTCAAATGATCGACGCAAACAACCCAGAAGACATCGATTACACAGCTTACGGAATTAATAATGCGTTGGTAATTGACAACACTGGTGTTTTCACTAACCGTGAAGCATTGTCTAGACATTTAAAAGCTAAAGGTGTATCAAAAGTATTATTGACTGCTCCGGGAAAAGAAATTCCGAACGTAGTTTACGGCATCAATCAAGGCACTTTGGATGTTGAGAACGAAAACATTTTCTCTGCAGCCTCTTGTACAACGAATGCCATCTCTCCTATTTTGAAAGTTGTGAATGACAAATACGGAGTTGTGAAAGGTCATATTGAAACAGTTCACGCTTATACAAATGACCAAAACTTGTTGGATAACATGCACAAAAAACCAAGAAGAGGTCGTTCAGCTGCTGTTAACATGGTAATAACATCAACTGGTGCTGGTTCAGCTGTAACGAAAGTTATTCCAGATTTAAAAGATAAATTAACAGCTAACGCTGTACGTGTCCCAACACCAAACGGTTCTTTGGCAATTTTATCATTGGAATTAAACGGAACTACTTCTGTTGAAGAAATCAATGCTTTGGTGCGTGATGCTGCTTTGAATGGTGATTTAGTAAATCAAATTTTCTATTCATACGACCCAGAATTGGTGTCAAGTGATATAATCGGAAATACATGTTGTTCAGTATTCGATTCACATGCTTCTATCGTTTCAAACGATGGTAAAAATGTTGTGTTGTATGCTTGGTACGACAACGAGTTTGGTTATACAAAACAAGTGATTCGTTTAGCTAAACACATTACGAAAGTTCAACGAGCGATTTATTATTAATCGATCTTAACGAATAAAAAAAGTCCCGATTGAATGTCAATCGGGACTTTTTTGTTTACTTCAATTCCTTCGAAAAGGTATATTTTAGTGATAGATAAACATTTCGTCCAGGCTGCGACACTTGTATATTTTTCAATCGTGACAAATGATCTATATAAGTTGTATTCAAGAGATTTTTTATTCCAAATCCTATATTCATAGGCGATTTTTTACCCAATTTCCAATTTGTTCCAATATTAATTAATTGATATCCCGGTGAAGGTGTTTCAAAAGAGGCTACTCGATTTTGTTGAAATAAATAAGCATGTTGGACAACAATTTCAGTTATTTTAAACCAAGAATTCATTTTTAAATCTATTCGTATTGTGCTGCTAATTCGATTCTGCGGCATTAATGCAAGCTTTTCATTTTTAGATTCTGATTGAATAAACGAATAGTTCGACTCTAAATGCAACCAATGCGCGAAATGCGGATGAAAATGAATCGCTAAGTCACCACCAAATAACCAAACTTGACTCATTTGTTTGTATTGAAATACGGGTAAATTATCAATGGTCGAATCAATTGGAGTCAGTAGAATATAGTCGCGAATATAATTTCCGAAAGGATTCACGATAAATTCAAGATGATCTTTATGAATTTCATACGTTAAGTCCAATTGTGTTGCCTTCTCGGCTTTTAAGTTAATATCTCCCATTTCATAACGCAAAGCCCCATCATGAGCTCCATTTGCCATTAATTCTGATAAATGTGGAGCCCTAAATCCGGAGGAAATATTGATTCTCATGGTCGATTCTTTATCAGAACGAACCGTTCCCGCAGAAAAGTTTAAACTTGGGAAGTTTTTTTGAAGAACAGCAATTCCATTAAATGATTCGCGTGTATTAATTACGCGCAAATCACCGCGCATTCCAGCTTGTGTATTCCATTTTTTATGTTTGAAATAAACCAATCCATAGACGCCATTATCAACTGTATAGGATGCAGGAATCAGTTTTTCTTCAGCTGTAGGATCATTGGAGTTATCCTGAATCATTCCTTGAAAACCATAAACAAAATTAAATTGACCATTGAACTTAGTTACAGATTTTAAATGGTACAAGGTGTTTGATAACAACATATTTAATGCAGCCGTATCCTTACTATCTTCATATTCTTGTAAACGATTCACCGTTTCACCCACCAAAAAACTAATTGTTTGATTTTTCAAGTACCAAGAATTCTGTACACTCAAAAAGTGATTATGAAATTGTTGCGAAGGCAAAAGCAAATTTCTTTCTTGTTCCGTTGTTTGATACGATTCAGGTGTTGGAATTGAATCATCCGTTTCTCCTGGAATACCGACTAGACTTGACGAATAGTTGTAACGCACTGATAATCCCCAATTTTTATAATTTGTTCCAAAAGCAGCTTTAAATCCATTTTCGTTAAAACGTGAATTCGTTAAAAATGCGCCATTTGGTAGTTTAAAATCGGCATGATTCGAATAACTACCCGCTAAATTGAGGCGTACATTTTTTCTGGAAATTTTATAACTCAGTTGGTTATTGGTTCCCATTGTATTCGATTCAAACTGAGATTTAACACCAAGTTGCATTTCATTTTGTCGTGCAAATGGTTCATCCTCATAATAAATCACTCCACCCAGCGCATCAGCGCCATACAACAAAGAACTTGGACCTTTTATAACTTCAACCGAACCAATTCCAAGTTCTGTTATTCCCATTCCATGATCTCCACCCCATTGTTGGTTTTCAATGCGTAAACCATTTAATAAACTAACAACTCGAATTCCTTGCATACCGCGAATCACAGGTTTGGATATTCCATTTCCTGTAGAAGAATTATAAACTCCAGGGATCGTAGCGAGCGCCTCTCCTAAATTGGTTGATGGAATAGCATTCAACTCCGAAATTTTGCGTGTTTCAATGTGTATAGCATTGAATTTCTGAAGCATTCCTTTTGATCCTGAAACAGTTACTTCATCAAGTGAAACATGTTTTTCTTTTAGCTTAATATTTTGAATTGCAGAATTAGCATCCAAAAACAAAACCTCTGTTTCATAACCTATAGCAGAAAATTGGACATTGATTCGACTTGGTAAGTTATTTGAAAAACTGAAACGACCCAACGAGTCAGAAATTAATTGAGCGTTAACATCTAAAACAAAGATTGTTACTCCTTGAATTGGTTGATTGGTTGAACTACTTGTGATAACTCCACTAAACGATTGGGCATACATGCCATTTACACATAGAATTGCTCCTATGACAACAAGTAAACGATTCATTTTGTATTTATTAGACAATGAAAACTGATCGACAAAGCATGTCGATACAACGATTAAGCTCATGATTAATCATGAATGAAAATTGAATTCATTAACTAACTGGGGGACCCCGATGGGAAAATTGCTTAAATTTCTTTTTGAAATAAAGCGATGCAATTGTTAAATCGAATTTGGCAAAATACGATTTGTTAAAACGGTAGGAGAATTGTTGAGGTCGATCAATAATCCCTAAACTAAAGTCACAGGCAAAACAATCTTTTTCTTTTACAACTGTTTCTTTTTTGTTTGAAGACTGATGATGATTACAATCATGCCATAGATTTCTCGGAGTTAACACAACGAAAAAACTAAGAAGCAGGCAATATGTAATTACTTTTTTGAACTTCACGAATCAAAATTACATAAAAAAAGTGGAGACACTTTCGAATCCCCACTTTTAAAAATTATAATCGAATCGATTAATTATTTTTTCATCAAAGCTTCCATTTCTTTGAAAGAATCACATTCTTTCAATTCTTTTTCCATCGCTTTTTTCTCAGCATCAGATTTACCTTCATCTAATTTTTGACATTTTTCCATGTCAGCTTTGTATTTAGTTTCGATTTCTGACATTTTAGCAGCCATTTCTTCTGGTTTTGTTCCAGCATCTTGCAAAGTTTTCATTTCTTTAGACATTTCTAAGAATGTATCTGCGCAGTCACATACTTCACTTTTACCACAAGAAGCCAATACTAAAGCAGCAATTGCAGTAGTAGTTAAGATCATTTTTTTCATAAGATTGTTTTAAATTCGGTTAAAGCTAAAAAAAAATCCTCTAAATCAAAAGTTGAAATCGATTTTTTAGTGGATAAAATGATGAACGGTTTAATAAATGCGTAAATTCTTCTAATTTTTTATTCCTGCATCACGCAAACACTTGCGCACTCGTTTCTCATGTGCAGCGCGTTGTTCGGGAGTTCTATTCGCATCTTGAATTCTAAACGCCTGACATTTTTCATCTATTTCGTCAAAGCGTTTCGCTAAGCGATCAAATTCCGCATCAGGTAAATTAGGTTTTGAAAATGCTTTATTGATCGAATCTCCTTTGATTACACAATCACAAAAATCCCATTGCTCTCCATACTTCTCTTCGATTTTCGCAATTGATTCTTGAAGTTCTGTTGTGTCGACTTGAGTTGGAGCTGACTTTGCTTTAGTCAAAGCTTCTTCCATTGTGACTTCTTTAACGTTTAAGTTTAATCCACAACTTTCACAATCCGTACACGATGATTTTTGAGTACACGAGGTAAGAATGACAATAAATAATATAGAAAATAACGTCTTCATATAGTCCTGGTTTCTTTAGTAATAGCCATTATGATTGAGTAAATATACAAAAAAAAATAGTTAACAAAAGGAAGAAGATTTTGTCATAAAAAAACCGTCCCTCTAGTGTGGGACGGTTTTCCAATCGAACTAACGAATTATTTTGCCATTAATTGATCTTCAGATGAAGATGCAATAGCACTTTTTTCAATTCTAATTTTTGTTCCTTCTGAACTGATTAATACTGTCGAATCAGCCATTTCTAAAATTTTACCATGGATTCCACCGATCGTTACAACTTTATCACCCGGTTTCATCGCTTCACGGAATTTTTTCAATTCTTTTTGTTTTTTCATTTGTGGACGAATCATGAAAAAGTAGAAAACTACCAACATCATGACAATCATCATTAGAGATCCTCCTCCTTGCATAGTGTTTTTATTTAATTGTTTGTGTTATTATTTAATATTTGCTTTAATCACCAATTGTGTTACTGATGGTTCTGTGTTAGCAACAACATTCAATGATTTGGATAATGGAGCACCTGCCGCTGCATTTTTTGTTGCAACTTCAGCTTTTATAATTGCCTCTTCTCCTGGTTTAATTGGTTCTTCCGGTTTTTCAGCAATTGTACAAGAACATCCTGGCTTTACTTCAGCAATAATTAAGGGATAATTTCCTGTGTTTTTAACAACAAACTGCGCTTTTATTACTTCACCTTTAACAACTGTTCCGCCATCAAATACTGGCTCAACTTGCATCGATGTTTTGTTACCAACTTCAACTTGGTCCGTGTTATTACACGCCATCATCAAGAACAAAACTGGTAGAAAGAAAACTATTTTTTTCATTGTATATGTTTTTTTAATTCATTAAACCACGACCAATTTTTACAATCTTTTTTTCAGCTTGCAAACGATCAATCGCTTTATCTAAAATTCCATTTATAAATCCATTACTTTTTGGAGTACTGTAAAATTTAGAAATCTCAATATACTCGTTCAAGGTAACTTTTGTTGGGATATTGCTAAAAACTTGCAATTCAGTAATCGCCATTTTCATTAAAATGACATCCATCTTTGCAATGCGATCCAATTCCCAGTTTTTTGTCAAATCGTCGATTAAAACTTCATTTTCTTTATCCATTGAGATGGTTTTTCTCAACAAATCACGAATAAAATCTTGTTCATCATCATCCACTTTGTACAATGGAAGTAATTCAAGTACCTCTACTTCATTCGCTGTTTTCAATGTTTTCAATACCATTGAACAAGCTAAATCGATATCATCAATCCAATGAATGCTTTTCTCTTCAAAGAAATTGTACAACAATTCAGAATTCGCAATTTCAACTTTGAACAATTCTAAAGCAAAGGCTTTATCATCTTCAAATGTTCGCGCTTCGTTGTTCATGTATTCAAAGTAGATTTCGCTATCTTTTATTGTCAAGAACATTTTTCGGAACATTTCGTGATGCTCATCTCCTATCCAATTCACTTTACGTTCTTCAGACAAACGACGCAATTCTTTATTTTCCTCCAACATTAAAATAATCTTGTTATCGATAAACTTTGTGTTTGGATTCAAATCCTCTTCAGTTGGACGAATTTTCTTGGTATTTTCCTCGATTCTATTTTCAGCAATTACTTTAATTTCTGAAAATGTCAACAACAAGTATAAATACAAATCTTGAATGCGCTCAACTGCTTGCATCAACTCATTTTCAGTGCGACGAAAGTTATCTTCATTCGATTGAAAATAAGCATACAATGCTTGTAAAACTTTTATTCTTAGGTGTCTTCTATTCAGCATTTTATAATGGCAATTTCACTTTTCCTATCGCTTCAATTCTCTCTTCCGCCATTTTGTTGGCAATTTGGTAGGTTGGAATATTTTCCGCTTTTGAACGTTTAACAATATTTCCGATCGTGTTGTAAATTTCTTCCGCTTTACCCATCGCCCATTCTGGAGACAAACCTTTTACTTCCGAATAACAATTGATTACACCACCTGCGTTCAATGCGAAGTCAGGAGCATAAATGATTCCTTTTTCAACAACCATGCGACCATGAATATCTTCTTGACGCAATTGGTTATTTGCCGCTCCAGCAATAATCGAACATTTCAAACGAGATAATGTCTCTTCATTTACTGTTGCACCTAAAGCACAAGGAGCGTAAATATCCATATCAACATCATAAATCTCATCTAAACCAACTACATGTGCTCCATATGTTTGAGCTACACGTTTTAAGGATGGTTCATGAATATCTGTGATATAGATTTCAGCATTTTCTTTTGCCAAAGCAGCAACTAAGTATTCTCCTACATGTCCTACTCCTTGAACAGCAATTTTCTTACCTGTTAATGAATCAGATCCAAATTGTTCTTTTGCACACGCTTTCATTCCAACGTAAACTCCATGAGCAGTTACTGGAGATGGATCACCACTTTTACCCGGTAAACCAACAACATGATTTGTTTCCATGTTCACATAAACCATATCAGCAGTTCCAATACCAACATCTTCTGCTGTGATGTATTTTCCACCAAGACTATTTACGAATTTTCCAAAACGACGCATTAAAGCCTCTGACTTCATTGTACGCGCATCACCGATAATTACGGCTTTCCCACCACCAAGGTTCAAACCTGAAATGGAATTTTTATACGTCATCCCACGAGATAAACGCAAAACATCTGTTAATGCATCAACTTCATTATTGTATGCCCACATGCGAGTTCCCCCTAATGCTGGACCTAAAACCGTATTATGAACAGCAATTATTGCTTTTAAACCGGTTTCATTATCATTACAAAATAACAACTGTTCGTGATTGTATTTGCTCATTTGAGCAATAACTGGATTTTCTAGGAGGTTTGTTTCCTCAATATTTTTTACCTCAAACATATATAAACGATATGTGTTATAAACTTAATTCAAGCCGAATGTCTATTTTTGCATCGCTTTGCAATCATGGGCACAAAAATAGGAAATTAATCGAATGAAGTCACTGAGCTATCTCAACAAATATTTTATAAAGTATAAATGGCGATTTTTACTCGGCATTATATTTATCGTTATTGCCAATTATTTCGGCGTTCAAATGCCTATTTATGTGAAAGATACAACAGATGAGTTAATAAAAAACACATCGGTTAAAACGACTTCAGAAGGTGTTTCACTAGCTTTAAAAATTGGAGGAATCTATGTTTTACTTTCTGTTGCAAGCGGTGTTTTCTTGTTTTTGACACGTCAAACCATCATTATCATGTCGCGTTTAATTGAATTCGATTTGAAAAATGAAATCTATGCGCAATACCAGCGATTGGATTATTCCTTCTACAAGAAGAATGCAACTGGAGATTTGATGAATCGAATTTCTGAAGATGTAAGTCAAGTTAGAATGTACTTAGGACCTGGAATTATGTACACCATCAACCTTATTGCACTTTTCTTTCTTGTAATCTATCAAATGGTGAATATTAACCCGCTGCTCACCTTGTTCGTGTTAATTCCTCTACCAATCATGTCGTTTTTGATTTACAAAGTCTCGTCAAAAATAAATTCATTTAGTACAGAAGTTCAAAAAGAGCAGTCGTTGCTTTCAACCATTGCACAAGAAACATTTGCGGGTATTCGAGTAGTGAAAGCTTACAGTCGTGAGAAAGAAACACATGAAAAATTCAATGCATCTTCACTTGATTATAAAAAGAAAAATATGCGTTTGGTGTTGGTGAATTCACTATTTATTCCAACTATTGTTTTTTTAATTGGAGTCAGCACCATTCTTGCAATATACATTGGTGGTTTGTATTATTTCAAAGCGCAAATATCTATTGGCGGAATTTTAGCTTTCGTACTGTTTGTTAACAAGTTAACATGGCCATTCGCAAGTTTAGGCTGGGTAACATCGATTAATCAACGTGCAGCAGCATCCCAAAAACGCATCAATGAATTTCTTCAAATACAACCAGAAATTGTAAATACGAACCATGAAAGCTACACAATCAATGGCGATATTCAGTTCAATAACGTTAGTTATACCTATCCAAATTCGGGCATTGAAGCACTAAAATCCGTGAGCTTTACGATAAAAGAAGGAGAAACGTTTGCCATAATTGGTAAAACTGGAAGTGGAAAATCTACTTTAGTAAACATGTTAATGCGTCAATTTGATCCAACTTCAGGTCAAATAACCGTAAACAATGAAGATTTAAAAACGATCAACCTTGACGATTATCGCAATCAATCTGGCGTTGTTCCGCAGGAAGTCTTTTTATTCTCAGAAACCATTGCCGAGAATATTCGCTTTGGCAAGAACGATGAATTGAATCACGAAGAAATAGTTGAAGCAGCTCGAAAAGCCCACGTACTGAACAACATTGAAGCATTCCCAGATAAATTTGAGACCTTATTAGGCGAACGTGGTGTGAATTTAAGTGGAGGACAAAAACAACGTATCAGCATCGCTAGGGCCTTGATTCGTCACCCAAAATTATTGGTGCTAGATGATTGTTTATCTGCAGTTGATACAGAAACTGAAGAAATCATACTTTCCAACTTAAAGGCTGATTCGGACCAGCGCACAACTGTTATTGTGAGTCACCGTATTTCATCAATTCGCAATGCCACAAAGATCATTGTATTAGATCATGGTTCTGTGATTGAGCAAGGTTCACACGAAGAGTTAATGGCCTTAAACAAGTCGTATAGTGAAATGTATTTCAAACAATTAGCTGAAGACAACTCATAAGATATCCACATAATTTGTTGTTTTAAAAAAAAATACCATATTTGTTAGAACCTAAATGTTGTGAGAACTATGGAAAATGATAAAAACAACGAAGTTTATTCGAAAGTTGTTCGTGCGGGGAAAAGGACATATTTCTTCGACGTGAAATCTACAAAAGGAAACGACTTATACATTACGCTGACAGAAAGTAAGAAAACGTTCAATGATGATGGGCGTGATAACTATCAAAAACACAAAATTTTTCTTTACAAGGAGGATTTTGAGAAATTCAGAGAAGGTTTAGAAGATGTTTTAGCAAAAATTGATGAATTAAGAGATTCTGGAGAATTTGTTGATACAGATGAGAACATTTCAAACTATTCTGCGGTTTCCTTCGACGACTTATAAAATTCAATCACGTTAGAAAGAAAAACTTAGGCACTATCAACATTGTCTTGGTTAATAATTTAGGATAACTTAATTCGTTATTCCACATTGATAGTTGTATCTTTATCGCTAAATACACGAAGATAAAAATGGGAAAAATAATTGCAATTGCGAATCAGAAAGGTGGAGTTGGGAAAACGACAACTGCTATCAATCTTGGAGGATGTTTGGGAGTGCTGGAGTATAAAACGCTTATTGTAGATGCTGACCCACAGGCGAATGCCACATCTGGTGTTGGATTAGATCCAAAAAACACAAAAAATATTTACGATTGTTTAATCAATGAAGTGCATCCTTCAGAATTGATTATTCATACGGAGAATCCTAATTTGGACATTTTACCTTCGCACATTGATTTGGTGGGAGCTGAATTGGAAATGATCAATCTTCCGAATCGTGAGCAAATGCTGAAATTAGCCTTGGAAAAAATTCGTGATCAGTATGATTTCATCATCATTGACTGTTCTCCTTCTCTAGGTTTAATTACTGTGAATGCATTGACTGCAGCTGATTCTGTAATGGTTCCTGTACAATGTGAATATTTTGCTTTGGAAGGATTAGGGAAGTTATTGAACACGATTAAAATTGTTCAAGGACGTTTGAATCAAGACTTGGAAATCGAAGGAATTCTTTTAACAATGTACGACACGCGTTTAAGACTTGCTAATCAAGTGGTTGATGAAGTAAAAACACATTTCCAAGAGTTAGTGTTTGACACCGTTATTCACCGCAACACAAAATTGGGGGAAGCACCAAGTTTTGGTGAAACGATTGTAATGCATGATGCTGCGAGTAAAGGTTCGATAAATTATCTTAATTTTGCGCGCGAAATTTTGCAAAGAAACAATCTAACAAAAATCGGAAACGAGGATAAAATAATTGAATTCAACGATGAGCTCTAATACAAAAAAACGTTCTGCTCTTGGTAAAGGTTTAAGTGCCTTATTAGAAAATACTGAAACTGATATTACAACAAAGTCAGACAATGCTGGTGTTGTAGGTTCTGTCTCAATGCTTCCAATTGAAAGTATTGAAGCAAACCCATTTAATCCGCGAACTCACTTTGAGCAAGCAGCTTTGGATGAATTGAGTCAATCGATTGCTATTCATGGAATTATTCAACCGTTAACCGTTCGAAAATTAGGTCGCGACAAATACCAATTAATTTCTGGTGAGCGCCGTTTTAGAGCTTCTCAATTAGCTGGTTTAACAGAAGTTCCAGCTTACATACGCGTTGCAAATGATCAAACAATGCTTGAAATGGCTTTGGTTGAAAACATTCAACGCGAAGACTTAAATGCAATCGAGGTTGCTCTCTCCTATTCTCGTTTAATCGAAGAATGTGATTTGACACAAGATCAATTGAGTCATAAAATTGCAAAATCGCGTTCAAGTATTACCAATCACTTGCGTTTATTGAAGTTGCCAGCTGATATTCAAGCATCTGTTCGTGACAATGTCATTTCAATGGGCCACGCTCGTGCGCTCGTTTCTGCCGGTGATGAAGAATTGCAAATGGCGATTTTCAATCGAATTGTGTTGGACGGTTTATCTGTTCGTGATGCTGAAGCCTTGATTCGTGAAGGATACGTTGAACCGAGAAATGAAACACCTAGTATTGATGTAAAAACAACGCGTACACCAAGTGTAACAAGCACGCAATCAACCTTTAAAGAACATCTTAGCGACAAACTATCAACGAAAATTGAGATAAAAAAATCGACATCTGGAAGTGGTAAAATTATCGTTAATTTCAATTCAGAGGTTGATTTAAATCGAATCATCGAAATTCTAAATCGTTAATGCGATCTCTGCTTGCTGTCTTTATTTTTCTGTGCTTGGGATTGGTTTCCTTTTCACAAGATACATTAGCAAATCAAGCAAGTCTTGACACGGTGAAGGTGCATTCACCTAAAAAAGCTGTGATTTATTCTGCAATAATACCTGGAGCTGGACAAGTATACAATCACCTTGCAATGCCAAAAGGACAAAAGAAAGCAGCTTGGAAAGTTCCGTTAATTTATGCCGGATTGGGAACAATGACCTATTTCTTAATTTCCAACCAACGAACGCAACTTTCTTTGCGAAAAGAATACGAAAATCGCCTGAATGGTTTAGTTGTTGATCCGAAATGGGAGTTATACGACGATGGCGCCATTGATATTTTGTACAATCAATACTTGAATTGGCGCGACTTATCGATTCTGGGACTGGGAGCAGTTTATTTGATTCAAATTGTTGATGCCGGTATCGAAGCTCACTTCGTGAAGTTTGATATATCTGAGGATTTGTCATTGGCAATTGAACCTGCCTATTTTGGTAGAAACACAGCAGGATTGAATCTTCGTTTTAATTTTCGTTAAAACACTTGCTAAAGCGCTTTAAAAATCTAATTTTGTTTATCAAATTAAAAAAATGAATATCGCATTAATTGGTTATGGTAAAATGGGCAAAGCAATTGAAAAAATTGCTTTGGAACGTGGACATACAATCGTTGCAATTGTGAATAGTGAATCTCCGATTTCTGAGGTAGATTTATCACTTGCTGATGTTGCCATTGAATTTAGCCGACCAGAATTAGCTGTTGACCACATCAAAGTATGTATTTCGGAAAAATGTCCAGTTGTCGTTGGAACAACCGCTTGGCACGAGCATCTTCCAGAAATTACAGAATTAGTGAATGCAGCGAACGGTACTTTTTTACATGCAACGAATTTCTCCATAGGTGTTAATATTTTCTTTGAAATCAACAAGCGCTTAGCACAATTAATGAAGGGTCAGCATGATTACAAAGCGTGCATGGAAGAGATTCATCATTTACAAAAATTGGACGCTCCAAGTGGCACAGCAATCACACTTGCTAATGGTATTATGGAAAACAATTCTGATTATTCTTCTTGGGTTTTAGGAGAAGAAAAAGAGCCACATACAGTGGATGGACAAATCGGAGTTACTTCCTACCGTTTGCCAGATGTACCGGGAACTCACATTATAAAATATTCTTCACCTGTTGACACAATTACAATATCACATGAAGCACATAACCGCACTGGTTTCGCTTTGGGAGCTGTAATTGCGGCGGAATTTGTTTTCAATAAACAAGGTGTTTTCACAATGAATGACGTATTAAATTTATCGAACTAATGGCATTTATCTATTTCTATTTGTTTTTATTACTGCATCCTTATTTAGCGATGTGGTTTAAAAGTTTCAAACAAGCTGGTCATCAATCTTGGGAAGCTTTGATTCCTATTTATAACTATTATGTTGCTTTTAAAATTTCATGTAAAAAGCCATTTTGGGCTTTATTAATGGTTTTTCCAGGGGTACATTTGGTCATGTGGGCGGTGGTGAACACGTCATACATTCGTCGCTTTGGTTATTACTCGTTTGTTGACACATTACAAGGAATTTTCTTTCCGTATGTGATTATGGCGAAAATTGCGAATTCAAACACTGATATTTTACCTGAAACGAATTGGGCAAATAGTCGCGAAACTGAAATTAGAAAATGGGGCGATCATTTGGCTCTGTTCCTTGCTTTACCGATTATTGGACATGCAATTGCGCTGATTTTAAATGCCGTTACACGCGAAAAACCAGGAGCTCGTTCAAAAGTTAAGGAATGGGGCGATTCAATTATTTTTGCCTTGGTTGCTGCAAGTATCATTCGTACCTATGTCTTCGAACCATTTCAAATTCCTACTGGTTCGATGGAGAAAACCTTGTTAGTAGGAGATTTCTTGTTCGTGAACAAATTGGCTTATGGTCCAAAAGTTCCAGTTACGCCTCTTTCGTTCCCATTGGTTCACAATACTGTTCCGTGGGTAAATGTTAAATCCTACACAACATTAGAGAAAGGTTCATATACGCGTATTCCAGGATACAGCAGTGTTCATCGCAATGATGTTGTCGTTTTCAACTATCCTTCTGGTGACACAGCAGTTTATGATCCAAGAATGCCGAATGGTTTAATGGGACATGATTATCATGGGATTTTAAATGATGAAGCTAAGTACTTTTGGATGCAAGAAAATATTGCTAAACGGAAAGAAGTTTCTACTAAAATTACACTCGATGAAATTCTTGCTAACTACTTTATAACTGGAGATACTGTTAATCAAGTAAATTTTATTGGTGAAAATTTAATCACAAAGAAATTTGAAGAGGAACATGGTAAAGATTTTATTGATCATATTGATTCTTGGAAAAACAAAGCAAGAAAATCGATCAGTGATGGTTTTACCTATAGCCGAGGAGGAATGGAAGAAAAAGGAATCAATTATATTCAACATTATGGTTTGATTTATCGTCCGGTTGATAAACGAGAAAATTACATTAAACGTTGTGTCGGTGTTCCTGGTGATTACATTGAAATAAAAAAATCCGTTTTGTATGTAAATGGAAAACCTGCATTTGTGGCAGAAAATCAATGTTTAAAGTACTTTTTAGAAAAAACAGAGAACGTAGAACTGCCATCAGCTTCAGTGGCTTATGAAAAATATGGTTTAGAGATTTCACGCGGTGATATTTATGACGGTGGCGGATATACTGGAAATGGAAATTACTTCTATCAGTATTTCAATGATTTAATGACCTACAAAATTGATACCCGTAAAGAATATTATATTTTAAATGTCACACGTGAAGAAAAACGTAAAATTCAAAAAGACTATCCAAAAGCTAAATTCACGTTGGCTGTTACGAGAGATGTTGATGACAGTTATCATACGCAAATTGAAAATTTAGGTGTATTTCCTAAAGATCCATACATACACAATACTATTACTGACTTCACGAAATTCCAAATTCCTCGCAAAGGACAAACGATTTCAATTACAGCGAAGAACATTGCTTGGTACCGCAGAATTATTACTGCGTATGAAGGTCACACCTTGGCGGAAAAGAAAGACGGAATCTACATCGATGGAAAGAAAACAAACAAGTACAGGTTTGGGATGAATTACTATTGGTTGATGGGAGACAATCGTTACAACTCAGCTGATTCACGTATCTGGGGATTTGTTCCTGAAGATCACATTGTTGGTCGTGCGTCAATGGTTTGGTTCTCAAAAGCTGCTGATCCATCAATTGGTATTCGTTGGGATCGCTTGTTCAAGATAATTCACTAATGAACTCTGTTTTTCCGATTGCGTACTTTGGAAATATCGACTATTTCCGAAAAATGATGTCGTGCGAGGATGTTTCGATTGAAACAAAAGAGCATTTTATCAAACAAACCGTACGTTCTCGTTGCACAATTTTAAGCGCAAATGGACCTTTGGTATTATCGATACCAGTAGAACGAAAAAATGGTTCTAAAACAGCGGTTGATGAAGTGCTTTTAAGTAAGGAAACGGATTGGAGAAAAATTCATTGGAAAGCCATTGAAAGTGCCTACTCCTCTGCTCCCTATTTTGAATATTACAGTCCAGAAGTACGTGAACTAATCTATCAAGATGAAACATCCTTGGTCAAATTTACCGCTGCAATAACGCAACGTATTTTCGAATGGTTAGATTTGGATGTGAAATTGAAATACACAACGGAATATGCGAATCCTTCTGAAATCAATGATTTTCGAACAGACGAGTTTAAAAATTCATCGAGTATTCAACCATACACACAAGTTTTTTCACCAACGAATCAATTTGAAGCCAATCTATCTATTTTGGATCTTGTCTTTTGCGAAGGTCCATTAGCACGACGTTGGATCATTTCTTCATAGAAATTTAATTAACAGGTGTGATTTCACTTTATTGAATCATTAACTTTACAAAAAATAAAACAAATGAAAATCCTTTCAATTATTGCATGTTCGCTTCTTGCATTTTCTGGTTTACAAGCACAAACGACGCGTGAAATTGCATTTTACAATGTTGAGAATTTATTCGATACACTTGACGGTGTTAATGATGATGCTGAATTTTTACCTACTGGAAAAAATGCTTGGAATTCTGCGCGTTACAATGAGAAATTGGATCACATCAATAAAGTTTTTGACCAATTTTCTAATCCATTGTTCATCGGAATGTGTGAAATTGAAAACGCATCTGTTGTGCGTGATGTAATGAAACATTCTGTGAAATTGAACAATTATGGTTTAGTTCATTACGAAAGTGCAGATGCACGTGGCGTTGACGTAGCTTTGATTTATGATAGCTCAACTATGAAGCTCGTAGAATCTGGTTACATCCGTTTTACTTTACCTGGTGCTGAAGCAAAAGCTACAAGAGATATTGTTTGGGGGAAATTCTCCTATAAAAAAGAAACCATTATTGTAATGGTGAATCACTGGCCAAGCCGAAGTGGCGGACAAGAATCAAGCGAGCCGAATCGTTTAGAAGCTGCAAAAAATGCAAGAACATTTATTGATTCGTTGCTTGCAGAGAACAAAAAAGCGAAGATTGTATTCATGGGAGATTTAAACGATTATCCTTCAAACAAAGCTCCGCAATCGATTGCTGAAAAATTAAACCCACAAATCACTTCACTTTCTGGAGATTTTGGTGGTTCATACAATTACAAGGGAGAATGGGATGTGTTAGATCATATCATGGTTTCAGATGGATTAATCAAACCTGAGTGCATGAAGAAAAAATCAATAAAAGTCATTCCAAATTCAGGAGAGATTCATGCATTTGATTTTTTATTGGAAGAATACAAAGGCCAAATTGTTCCATTCAGAACGTACGCTGGAGCGAAATACCTAGGTGGTTATTCCGATCATTTACCTGTTTCTATCGAAGTTTCATTACCATAAGGTACAGTCGATTTACCAAAACTATACGGTAAACGTTCTTTGTACAAGAATTTCTTTTGGGTCGACTCAAACGGTCGATAGATATAATATACGAAATTGTTCTGAATGGCGATTTTTTCGATGTAACGAAACTCAAGGCGCACTTTTTCTTTGATTTCACCTGTTTTTAAGTCAATTTGACCAAGATAACTGTAACCAGCTTTATCGAACAAAGCATAAATTTCGCCTGTGAAACGGTCTTGAATCAATTCACGTTGCCAACCCGTTGTTTTAGGTTGATAATGATGATAAATTGAGACGCTATCCAATTTATTGCCAGCCGCATCGAAGAAATACATCTTGTCTTTGTAATAATCAAAGACGATTACCGTATCATTTTTCAAAAACATCGGAGCATACAGCTCTTTGTAATAAGGTGATTGCGTAAAATAATTTGCGCCAACCCATACTTCAGCGTCAATTCCGGTTTCATATTCCTTGTTTTTCGCCCATAATTTTGTGCGAACATCCACCCATTTGTATTCAGAACGGTACAATTCCATCATCAATTCATCCTTGATTTCAATGATTTTCGAGTACGTTGAATCCATTTGATCAAAAGCGAAGTAATTGAATGCTGGATAATCTTTTGAAAAATTAGAGAAGAACATTTTTGAGTAGTTGGTATCAACAATCGGAGCTAAATATTTTAGATAATAGCCTTTATCAATAGTTCCAATACCAATTTGCGCATTGTCGATGTACAATCCATAGACATTGTCTTTGCATAAAACGTGTGGGTTTCCTCTGTAATCACGCACCAATTCTTCCGCAACACCAGGAACACTGAAAGTATTTAACACATCCAATCCATCATACAACAGCAATTCACTTCCTTTTTTTAATTGTTTAGGATATGCTAACAAGACCAAATTTCCGTTCTCAAGTAATTCAAAATCGGCAACACTCAAGCGTTTTGACTCAAAAACTGTATCAGGAACCCCTGGAGCTTTGACATCAATAGTTTGCAACATTCTACCTTTATTCGCCTCCATTTCTATCGAAATACGGACAGTATCAGCAGCAGATTTTTGTCCGATTTTCTTTGTGCCAGAAACAGTTTCGAACAAGGGATGATTCAATTGATACGTTAGCAAGGAATTTGCAGCTATATAAAAACTAAATTTTCCTTTTGATGTGGAACTTTTCAACATCGTTTTACTTCCCCATGTCAAGGTGGCATTCACATTTTGAATTCCTTCTTGGTAGGTTTTATCGTGAATCTCAAATTGCACAAAAATCGAATCAGTTTGGGCCAAAACAGAACCAATTGACACAAAAAACGAGAATAGAACAAGGAATTTCATAAGCGATGTTTCTCCTTAGATGAAAAGTGTTTTTATTTCCATAAAAAAAGTCCCGCTAAAAACGGGACTTTTCAATTATACTTTCAAGCACCAACCGAATTCATCTTCGATTTTTCCTGCTTTTAAATCGTCTAAGTAATTTTTGATTTTGTTTGAAATCACGCGTGTTTCAACTGGTGGCAGCTCCAAAATTTCGTCTCTGAATCCAATCTTTACAATCGGAGCGATTGTAGCAGCTGTTCCTGCTCCAAATGCATCTTGCAATTTACCTTCTTTAATCGCTGTAACAATTTCCTCAACAGATACTTTGCGTTCTTCAACTGGAATTCCCCATTTCTGAGCAACTTCAAGCACAGAACGTTTTGTAACTCCACGTAAAATAGTATCAGCATCTTCCGAAGGCGTAATAATTGTATCATTGATCACAAATACAATGTTCATCGTACCTGATTCTTCAATGAATTTATGTTCTTTTCCGTCTGTCCAAACCAATTGGTGGAAACCATTCATTTGTCCTAACTTCGCTGGATACAAAGCCGCTCCGTAGTTTCCTGCAGTTTTTGCACGTCCAACACCACCAACAGATGCACGCGTATAATGCTCTTCAATTTTCACGTTCACTGGTTCTGTATAATAAGATCCGACTGGACATGTAAAAATCATAAACTTGTAAGTCTCTGAAGGTTTGATACCAATGAATTCATCAGTGGCAAACAAGAACGGACGAATGTATAATGAATATCCTTCTTTCGCTGGAATCCAATTTTCATCAACTTCAACTAATTTTCGCACCAATTCCGTGAAAACATCTTCAGGAATAACAGGCATACACATACGCTCACACGATTCTTTGAAACGGTTCGCGTTCATATCTGGGCGGAAAATTAAAATATCTCCTTTTTCAGTTTTGTTAGCTTTCATTCCTTCAAAAATCGATTGTCCGTAATGAACAGCCGACATTGCAGGATGCATTTGAATGGGTCCGAAAGGCATAATTTCAGGTTGCTGCCATTCACCATTCTTATAATCCATTACCAACATGTGATCAGAGAAAATCTTACCAAATGGCAAATTATTCCAATCAACTTCTTCAATTCGTGAATGAGCGGTTTTGGTAACCTTCACTGTTAGTGTGTCTTGTAACATAATGTGTTTTTCAAGTTGCGAATATAATCAGAAACATCGAGCTTTCAAATAGTTTGAAATGCCCCGAAAGAAATAAATTTCTTTATTTTTGAGCTTGTAAAAAACCGAATGGATAAAAGTCGCGACATACTAAAAAAATACTGGGGATTCGATCAATTTCGACCGCTTCAGGAAGACATAGTTGATGATGCGATTAATGGCTATGATACCTTAGCACTTTTACCCACTGGCGGCGGAAAATCAATTTGTTTTCAAGTTCCTGGAATTGCCCGAGAAGGAATAACTTTGGTCATTTCTCCTCTGATTGCGTTGATGCAAGATCAAGTTGCTAATTTACAAGCACGTGGCATCCGAGCGAAATCGATCATCAGCGGAATGAGTTATCGTGAAATTGATATTACCCTGGATAATGCGCGTTTTG
>JBDLVK010000038.1:0-22318 GCA_039804825.1 Bacteroidota bacterium | reverse complement strand
TTCGTACTTTATATAACACATTATTATGAGTAAAGGCACAGTAAAATTCTTCAATGAATCAAAAGGATTTGGTTTTATTAATGAAGAAGGAACAGGTAAAGAGTACTTTGTACACGTATCTGGATTAGTTGATGAGATCCGTGACGGTGACGAAGTTGAATTCGAATTACAAGAAGGAAAAAAAGGATTAAACGCGGTAAACGTGAAAGTAATCTAATAAGATACTAGTTAATTTTTTTGAAAAGCCCAGCAGCAATGTTGGGCTTTTTTTGTGCGTTTTTTTTTAATGCGTTAAAAAGAAAATATCACAATCGGATAAAATAAAACTCTTTCAAAGACTAATTTTCCTATCACCCAAAAACCATCCATCCCAATTTTCGTTTACCCATCACAGATTCATTCATCGAATCATTATTAATGAATACTTTCGTTTTTCACCAATCACAAATCACAAATCACGAATCCCAAATTCAACAGTGTATTTCCAACTTCAATTTAAATTGCTCAACAGACGATTCAAAGATCTTGGATTCGAACCTTGGTTTGCTTATGTGTTGTTGCTCGTAACCCTTGCAGTTGCTGTGCATCAAAGTTTTGAACGCTTTTCGTTTGCGCCCTATGTATTTGTTAGTCTGGTGATGATGTTGCAACTGAATTTGGGCGAATCGAAACGGAATGATTTTTTAAAAACATGCTTCACGACCTTTAAATTTCGACAAATACGTCTAATTGAAAATTTCCTTCTTGCACTTCCATGTTTAATAGAGTTTGTTATTTATCAGCAATGGATTGCGCTTGTTTTGACATGTACAAGCACAATTATACTCGCGTTGGTGAACATTAAATTCGCGTCACAAAAGACCATTCCAACACCATTTTCTAAACAACCGTTTGAATTTGCAGTAGGATTTCGATCAACAATTGTAGTTTTCATTGCCATTTATTGTTTGATGGGAATTGCACTATTCGTCAATAACTTCAACTTGGGCATGTTTTCAATTGGAGCTGTATTTGTTATCAGCATGGGATTTTACACGCAACCTGAAAATGAATTTTACGTGTGGATTCATCATCATTCTGCACACGATTTTCTGCGTCAAAAAGTGAAAATCGCGGTGCTACAAGTTAGTGTTTTAAGTCTACCACTCGCAATTCTACTCGCGTGTTGTTATCCTTCGCTGATTGAATACATTGGTTTACTTTTATTCATTGCTTATGCTTTTATGATTGCAATTGTTTTGGCAAAGTATGCGGCTTATCCAAATGAAATTCAACTGGTGCAAGTATTCTTTTTGGGATTGAGTTTATTGCTACCGTTCCTCTTGTTATTGTTTATTCCCTTCTTTTACAATCAAGCTAAACAGCGCTTAACAACTTATTTGAAATGATTCAGATTGAAAAATTGTCGAAAAGCTACGGCACGAATGACGTATTGAAACAAATTTCCTTGCGCTTTGAAGAGGGAAAAGTATACGGAATCGTTGGGGAAAATGGTGCAGGAAAAACAACCTTTTTTCGTTGCATTGCTGAATTGGAAAATTACCAAGGAACGATCACTTCCGACAAACAACCGCTAAAAGATCATTTAGGATTGTTGTTGACAGAACCTTTTTTCTTTTCTAAGATGACAGGAAGAGAATATATCCAATTGTTGTGTAACGCTCGTTCGGTTTCAGAAACCAATATCGATGAGCGAAATATTTTTGATTTGCCATTGGATCAATATGCTTCGACCTATTCTACTGGAATGAAAAAGAAATTGGCCATTACGGGATTGTTATTGCAAGGAAATTCTTACTTTATTCTTGATGAACCCTTTAATGGAGTGGATATTCAAAGCAACATGATCATTACAGAAATCATCTTGAAATTAAAATCCTTGAACAAGATTGTGCTGATTTCTTCTCATATTTTCAGCACCTTAAGAGATACGTGCGACGAAATCCATTTGCTAAAAAATGGTCAATTCGAAACGGCCGTTCAGAAAGATCAATTTCACGAATTGGAAGCTGCGATGAAAGATGTATCGATTGGAAATAAAATCGACCAACTCGGTTTACACTAAATCCAAACAAAAAAGCCGAACATTGCTGCTCGGCTCTTTCTATATGCGTTTTTCCTAATTAGAAAGGTAAATCGTCGTCTTCACTATCAACGTTCACTGCAGCAGATGGAGCAGCAGCAATTGGATCTAAATTCATTGCAGATGGTCCGCCTTGTGGCATTCCTTGTGGAGCAGCAGCACCAACTTTCTCAATTCTCCATGCTTCTAACGTATTGAAGTATTTCACTTCTCCTTGCGGACTTGTCCACTCACGACCACGTAAGTTGAAAGAAACTTCTACTTGCTCACCTGGTTGAACAGCATCTAGCATTGAACATTTATCTTGTGTTGCTTGGAACATAATATCTTGCGGATACATGCTAGATGTATCTGTAACAACGAATTCTCTTTTCGAAAATTTCTCTGACACTTGAACTGTATTGTTCAATACCTTAACGGTTCCGGTTAATTTAAACATATTGGTTTTTTATTATTTTGTTGTTGTTTTTGTTTTATCCATTGTTAAAAGAAAGAAGGGTCATCCACGCTTCTTCCAGTTTGTTTTCTGCTAATAATTCTTTCGCTCTTTTGTGTAAAGCCAACTCTAATTCAGCAGGATTGTCTTCTAAAGATACAAAGATTTCGCTTAATTCCAAGAGCTTATATTCATTAACATCGGTTTCGTTTGGAATTTCTTCGATTCCGCCCAATTGACCTAAGTCGTTACCAGTCAATACAGTACTTGCTTTAATATCCGAAGGCAATTGATCGTAACCAATGCCACACGTTGTAATTGGCTTAGCGATTTCAAACATTGATTTTTCGTCAGCACGACAATACCAATTGCCACCCATGCGAGAAACCAAATCAATCTTGTGCTGATCAATCATTCCGTTCTCATCTAAAATAGCTTCATTGATGTGCATCTGAACGACTTCACAAATAATCAAGTTTCCAGCGCCGCCTTCATTTCCCAATTCAATGACTTCGTTCACTTTGCATTCAAATTGAACAGGTGATTCTGCCACACGCATCGGTTTGATTTTCTCGGAAGCTAAAGGCGTGAATCCTGCTTTCACAAACTCGCTTGTTCCCGGAGCGTAGGGTGAACTTGCCAAACTCATTTGATGCACAATTTCGTAATTGACAACATTGATGACAACTTCAGGAACAATTTTTACATTATTATACGTATCTTTTGTTGTATTCGATCTTCCTGAACGCGCAGGAGAAAAAATCAAAATTGGAGGATTCGCACTAAATACATTGAAAAAGCTAAACGGAGCCAAATTGTGGTTTCCTTCAGCGTCAATTGTCGATGCAAATGCAATCGGACGAGGACCAATCGCTCCAAGTAAATACTGATGGAGTTTAGGGATTGGCAATGATTTTGGATCGATACTCAACATGTTCTTAAAAGACTTTTTGCAAAGGTAATTTGAATTTAAACGGGAAAAGTGAAAAGAAAGAAAGACTTTTCCACAAAAAATCCATTTTCACGTAAATATTTTTTTCGCATTATTTCTCAATTTAAAATAAAACAATATCTTTGCACTCCAATTCGAAAGAAGCGGCGTAGGTTGAACGAAACCTAAAGAAAGCACCAAGCTTGTCGAGGTGTTGAAATAAATTTGCGGATGTGGTGAAATTGGTAGACACGCTAGACTTAGGATCTAGTGCCGAGAGGTGTGCGGGTTCGAGTCCCTCCATCCGCACGAACAATGGTCTCGTTTTTTCAAGCGAGGCCATTTTTGTTTAAAATAGTTGATAAAAAAGTAAAGATATGAACGTAATTCGTCAAGATGTTGATGCATTGAATGCCGTATTAAAAGTGGAAATCGCAGCTGCTGATTACCAAGATAAAGTAAAAACAACTTTAGAGAAATACCGTAAAACAGCTAAGATTCCTGGATTCCGTCCTGGACACGTGCCTTTCGGAATGATCCAAAAACAATATGGAAAAGCTGTATTGGCTGAAGAATTGAACAAAATCGTTAATGATTCTTTGTACAAGTTCATTGAAGAAAACAAAATCGAAATTTTAGGAAACCCAATTCCGAAAGAAGGAAATGAAGTTGCTGGAAGCTTTGATCAACCAGATACGTTCACATTCGAATACGAAATTGGTTTAGCTCCAACGTTCGAAATTCCATTGTCAAATAAAAGCAAATACGATTACGTAAAAGTGAAAATTGACGATGAATTGTTGAACAAACAAGTGGAAGATTTACGTCGTCGTTACGGAAAATTAATTTCTGTGGAAAACGTAGGTGAGGGAGATATGATCTTGGCACAATTCGTTGAGTTAAATGATGCAGGTGAAATCTTAGAAGGTGGAATCATGCATTCTTCAACAATTTCAATGGAATTTGTGGAAGACAAAAAAGTGAAAAAAGAATTGATCGGAAAAGGGAAAGGCGACAAAGTTGTTGTTAAACCTTCTACAGTTTCGAGAGGTCCTAAAGATACAGCTGCAATGTTAGGAATTGCTGAAGATGCATTAGCAACAATTTCAGATAAATTCCAAATGACAATCACAGAGATCAAACAAATGGAAATGGCTGAATTGAACCAAGACTTGTTTGATAAATTGTTTGGTGCTGGCGTTGTTACTACTGAAAAAGAATTGAAAGAGCGTATCGCAACAGATTTAACTGGAATGTTCGCAAATGATTCGGATCGTTTGTTGACACGTGAAATCTACAAAGACCTTGTAAATAAAACGAAAGTTGATTTGCCAAATGAATTCTTGAAACGTTGGATTAAATTATCGAACGAAAAAGAAATTTCAATGGAGCAAATAGAAAACGAATACAACAGTTATGCTGATAACTTGAAATGGCAATTAATTCAAGGAAACATTTTCAAAACAAACGAAATCCGTTTGGAGAATGCTGAAGTAATTGAGTTCACTAAAGGATTGTTGGTAAGCAACTACGCACAATACGGAATTCCTGCACCAGAAGATCAAGAATTGACTGCTTCTGCAATGCAAGTGTTACAAAACCGCGAAGAGGCAACACGCGTTTACGACATGTTGGCAGAACAAAAATTGACAAACTACTTCAAAAGCACAGTGAAATTGAACGAGAAAGAAGTTTCTTACGATGATTTCATTGCTTTGGCTTCGAATTAATTAGAAGAAAACAATAATTTAAGAGTCCTTCATTTCGTGGAGGACTTTTTTTGTGCCTGTATTTCAGTGAAATTCAAAGAAGCGCGAGGTAACAATCTTTTCCTTAATTTTACCGCAAATTCAAATTGGAAAGAATGAAACAAATAAGTGCGATTGTCCTGTTGTTTGTTGTCAGCGTAAGTTGGGCGCAACCTTCGTCGATTAATCGTAAGAAGAATCCGTATCGTTGGATGTTTGGATTAAGTTGGAGTGTGATTGACGATGATGGAAATGCGTTCGGAAATTTGTTCGATTACCAAGGTTCATGGAATTACTTACCTTATCCTTCGCGCTTATCGGCAGATAAATATTTGCGAAAAGGGTGGAGCTTGGAAGGAATGGTGGCGTATAATACGTATTCATCTAGCAAATTAATCAATGATACAACAGGCGTTTCAGGAATTTTTGTTTCAGGAGATTTTCACGTGAAATACAGTTTCAATCGCTTTATGCCAACTTCAGCTAAATGGTTTGACCCGTATTTGACAGGTGGTTTAGGAGTGACGTATCGCACAGTGCGCGATAATCCGCTCAATCCATCCGTGAATTTAGGTTTTGGAATGAACTTCTGGTTGACAAAACGTTGGGGCTTACAATTGCAAACAGTTGGGAAATTAGCCTTAGTAAATGATATTTATAACTCAAATGCAGATTACATTCAACATTCTGCTGGAATTGTTTACCGCATGCAGCCACTGAAAAAACCATTTAAGCAAGGAAAAGCCCAATACAAATGGGTACACGGAAAGCAACGCTACAAGCGTAAAAATACAGGATAGAAAAAAGGGGAATTGTTAAAACGATTCCCCTTTTCTGTAGCTTATGATTGATTTATCGAATCAATAATTCGAATGGCATACGCATTTGCATACCACTCATTGATTCAATGCTTTTTAACTGATTGTAATAGTTCACTAATTCTTGCGGCATAGAACCTTGCTGAGAAACATGAATTTCATTTGCTTGTTCCTCTTCAAATTGTTCAAACAATTCTCCCCATTTGTCCGACTTTTTCAAGGGGTAATACAATACTTTCGGCGCACTAATGTTTGCTTTCTTAGCAGCGTAAGCAATTGCATCTTGAATTCCTCCAAGTTTATCAACTAAGCCAATTTCTAAGGCATCACGACCAGTCCAGACACGACCACGTGCAATTTCATTCACGCGTTCTTTTGTCATTCCGCGACCTTCAGCAACTCTGCTCAAGAATTGATCGTAAATATCATCAACTTCCGCTTGCACTAACATGTATTCTTCAGGTGTCAATTTGCGATTCGTTGTCATCACTGAATGTTGATTCGTTGCAGCACGATCGAAAGTCATTCCCAATTTGTTTTGTAACATTTTTCCTGTGTATGGAATCATTCCGAAAACACCAATTGAACCTGTAATCGTTGAAGGTTCAGCAAAAATAGCCGTTGCAGGAGCAGAAATGTAATAACCACCAGAAGCAGCCAGATCACCCATCGAAACAATTACTTTCTTTTTTTCATTCGTTAGTTTTACTTCACGCCAAATCTCATCACTTGCCAATGCACTTCCTCCTGGACTATTTACGCGGAAGACAACCGTTTTAATTGTTTTGTTTTTGCGCACTTCTTGGAATAGTTTACAGATTTGTTGAGAGGATAATCCATCACCATCGACAGAAACATCTCCTTCAGCTAAAATCACCGCCACATTTGGACTTGCCGACTTCGCCAACATTTGCGATTGATAGAATTTTTTCTTCGCGTATTTTTCAAAAGCGGTTAATTCCAATTCTTCGTCTTCGTCTAAACCAACTTTTTCAGACATCAATGAAATCACTTCATCGCGGTATTTTGTTCCATCTAATAATTTGTATTTTACCGCATCGTCAGCTTTGCGAATGAAAGCACTGTCTGCAATCATGTTCAATTTTTCGATTTTCACTTTTCGATCAGCAGAAATATCAGTTCGAATGTCTTCCCACATTGAAGTCAAGTAGCGCTCAATTTGCACACGGCTTGAATCACTCATGTTTTCACGGAAGAACGGTTCGACAGCACTTTTGAAATCGTTGTTAGAACCGCGAATCACTTGCACTTCCACTTCCAATTTATCAAGCGTTCCTTTGAAAAAAGACAATTCAGCGCCTAAACCGATGAATTCCATTGCAGAAGACGGGAAACCATACACTTCATTCGCAGCAGATGAAACATAATATTCTTTTTGTGTGATCACTTCGCCACCATTGTAGGCAACAACAAACTTTCCACTTTTCTCAAAATCATTGATGGCATTGCGAATTTCTCGAGCTGTTGCATAGCCACAGTTCAAGTTGTCAATTTCCAAGAAAACGCCTTTGATTTTTGAATCGGTCTTCGCATTTTCTAATCCAAAGAGAATGTCGCTCAAACCAATTTTCTTGTCCATTTGAAACGATCCTGGATTAAAGGTCGAACTTGACTTTTCTCCAATCTCACCCGACAATGTCATGTGCAAGACCGTATTGTTTTTAATTGCCAACGGTTTCGGACCGAAATTACCGAAGCTTCCTACAATTCCACCTAAAATCAATGAAAAAATGATGAGTCCAATAATGGTCATAATGAATACCGCTAAAAAGCTAGGCCAAAATATTTTTCCGAACGTGATTTTCTTGTCTGTCATAATGTGAGATTATATGAAGGTAAATGTACGAGAATTTGATTGCGAATTGAATTG
This sequence comes from Bacteroidota bacterium, assembly GCA_039804825.1. Classification (GTDB taxonomy): domain Bacteria; phylum Bacteroidota; class Bacteroidia; order Flavobacteriales_D; family Crocinitomicaceae; genus M0103. The sequence goes on along the minus strand of JBDLVK010000038.1, from coordinate 14,411 downwards.
TTAATTGATGGAAGGCTTCAATCAATTTTAAAAGTGCATTCCAAAGGATAAATGCATTCGAAAAATGCTCAGTTATCAGTCAAAATCAAAGAATTGTCGAAAAAATCTGGAACTTAAAAAAAATCTATCTAACTTGCTGGTCTAAAACTAGAAAATACATGACTATGATGAGAAACTCACTTCTTATTCTAACACTCCTTATTGGATCGTTTTGCTACTCACAAGACTATTCGCGAGTGAAAATTAACTCAGATGCTATTGGTTTAGCGTTTCTTGCAGAACATGGCGTAACCATCGACCATGGAACGTACAAAGAAAACATGTTCTTCATTTCAGATTTTTCTGCTGCAGAAATTCAAATCATGCGTGATTACAATTACGACATTGAAATTCTAATCGAAGATGTTCAAAAACACTACGTTCAACAAAACTTATTCCCTGCTGAACCGCAAGAGAAAAATGTGGCATGTTCTGGAACAGGTGGTGGATCAAACGGTTTCATACCAGCAATTCCATCCAATTTCAATCATGGATCAATGGGTGGATATTTAACGTATGCTGAAATGTTGGCTGAGTTAGATGCAATGGCTGCACAATATCCTAATTTAATTACAGCAAAAGCACCTATTTCAACTTTCGTTACGTTCGAGAATCGTCCGATCTATCATGTAACGATTTCAGACAATCCTTCAATTGATGAAGCTGGTGAAACGAAAATCTTGTACACTGCAATTCATCACGCACGTGAACCAATGGCCATGATGGAAACCATTTTCTATATGTGGTATTTGTTGGAAAATTATGCGACAAACGAAGAAGTACAATACATTGTGAATAACATGAAATTGTATTTCGTTCCGTGTTTAAATCCTGATGGATACGTTTACAACCAAACTACGAATCCAAATGGTGGTGGAATGCACCGTAAAAACCGCCGCAATGTTGGTACAACAAACAAAGGAGTAGATTTAAATCGTAACTATTCATACGGATGGGGAACAACAGGTACAACTACAACAAACTTAAATGATGACACGTATTGTGGAACAGGTCCATTCTCTGAGCCTGAAACACAAGCAATGCGTTGGTTGGTTCAAAATAATGATTTCTCAACGGCTTTCAATGCACATACGTATGCGAATGATATTTTATTCCCAATTGGAACAACAACAGCAGAATTTGCACCGCACCACAACTACTTCGTAGCAGAAACAAATGAAATGGTGCGCTTCAATGGCTATACAGCTATGAAAAGTTCGTCACTTTATCCTGCTTCAGGTGATTCAGATGATTACATGTATAAAGTAGACATTGGTATTGGACAAAAAGATACGATTTTCGTTCATACACCTGAGATTGGAACTTCGTTCTGGCCAGCAGTGAGTGAAATTGATCCAACTTGCCAAGATATGATGTATCCAAACTTAGTCTTAGCGCACATGTCACGCATCTATGTGTTGACAAGCGATACAGATCCATCTACTGTTTCTACCATGTCAGGAAATTTCAATCACGACAGCTACCGTTTAGGTTTAGAAAATGGTGCGGTAACCGTTTCAATTGAGCCTTTGTTGAACATTGCAACTGTTGGAGCACCTGTTGTTCACAATTTAGCGATTCAACAAACGGAAGCTGGTGCTATTTCCTACACCCTTTCTCCAAGTATTCAATTTGGTGATCAAATTAAATATGTGTTAAAGACAGACAATGGTATGTGGATTAAACGTGATACGATCGTTAAAACGTACGGGTCATTAACGCTACAAGCATTGGAAGATGGAAGTGCAACAAACTGGACAGGAACATGGGGAACAACAACTTCAACGTTCGTTTCTGCTTCTACATCGTACGCTGATAGTCCAACTGGAAATTATTCAAACAATGCAAATAAAACATACACGTATGTTCCAACAATTGATTTGACAAATGCAACAGCTGCCATGATTTCCTACTATGCAAAATGGGACATCGAAGCGGATTATGACTTTACACAATTCCAAGTGTCAACAGACAATGGTACAACATGGGTTGGTCAATGTACCAACTACACAGTTCCTGGAACAAATGCGAATGGAAGTGTTCAACCAAACAATTTGCCAGTTTATGAAGGTGTTCAATCTTCATGGGTATTGGATGAGGTGAACTTAAGCGATTACTTAGGACAAACGATTAAAGTGCGTTTCCAATTGAAATCGGACGGTGGAACTTCTGGTAATGGTTTCTTCTTTGATGATTTCAAAATCATGTACAACGAAGCTGGAGCGGTTGTAGCGCCGGTTGCAGATTTCTTAGCCAACGCAACAAGTATTTGTGCAGGTCAAGCAATTTCATTCACTGATTTCTCTACAAATGTTCCAACAACATGGGCATGGGATTTTGGTGATGGACAAACAGCAACAGATCCAAATCCTGTTCATACTTTCACAACACCGGGAACATATACGGTAACTTTAACAGTTACAAATACTGCTGGTTCGAATGCACATCAAATCAGCGTGACGATTCAAGATTGTGCTACAATTGAAAACTTGGAGCAAAATGGTGTATCGATTGTACCGAATCCAAACAACGGAAACTTTGTGATCAAAGGATTGGAGCTTGGAACAGACTTCGCGATCTACGATTTGAATGGAAAAGTAATCTTGAAAAAAGCAGTTACATCGAAATTCGAAGAAATCCAATTGGATAGCGTAGGCGCAGGTTTGTATTACTTGCATACAACGAAAAATGGTGTTGTCGGACAAATGAAGTTCGCAGTGCTGTAAGTAAGAAAATAAACAAAAGTGAAATCCCTTCTCTCCGTAATGGAAAGAGGGGATTTTTTTGTCAGTTGTTTTTCAACGCAAAGGTCAAGAGAAAAAAAGAGGCCGCAAGAGTGGCGCTTCGCTTATTTTTAGCCACTGATGCACAGATGATGAACTAAGTTAGCAAGTGCTGTTCTTTAAATTGTTTGTTTAACTTTGAGTTTTAGAAAGAAGATTGCAACTTAACCTTTCCAATATTAATTATCTATGATTAAACGATGTTTGAGACAAAACATGAAACTAATTGCCCTTATTAGTTCGATATTACTTACATGTGCTTGTGATTTGTATAATTATGATGACGAGGCTGCTTGGTCCAAATGGGCTAATGAAGAAGCTCCGCTAAGTTCTTTAGAAATTGATTTTATTGACTCACTTATGAACATCAATAGACCTATTTCAATTCGAAGAACGTTCATAGGAAGACTTGGAGAACAATCTATGAATTATGAGTTAACCCTGCACTGCGATAGTTTAATTGTAACTGCGAACAATAAGGATAGTATTGAAAAAATTCGATTTGAAATTGTAAATGAGCTATATTCAAACGTAATAAGTGACTCAGTTATTTATGATATGAATCGAATTTACACGCATCTTAATGTTTACAAGACTGATTTACCGAATGAAAAAGAGTCATTTACTTTAAAAGAATATTTAAAAGATTCACTCGAACAATGGAATGGTTTCAAAGTAATTAAAATTGGAAAAAACACCTACAAAAGGGTGGCGATCTAAAAATATTAAAAGAATAATCTCACTTTTTGGTTATGTTGTCTATCCGTTTCTAAAATATCTTTGCGACCTTCTTCACTTTGCGTTTAATAAAAATCTTTGAGTAATTTCTTTTTCACCGCTGAGGCGCAGAGATTACGCTTCGTTTATTTCAGCTTCCCGCTTAAACAATTATCTTTGTGTAAAAGCACAGTATGAAAAAAATCATTCGTCATCTTTTTTTTAGCTTGGTTGTCATCTTGGGTACCGTCAATTTTGTGGTGGCGCAGGAAGAAGATTTTGTGCAAGTGGAAGATTCACTCATCGTAAAGTTGGGCTTGCAATTTGGCTCGTCGAACATCGGTGTTTTCATCTATGACCTGCAACCTGAATTGTTAAACGCGGGACTGATGATTCAAGATTTAAGTCGACCGAGCAGTGGAGGGGAGCATATCATTGGTAGCCAATTTTCGATTGAGATGAGTTCATCCTATAAACTTTCAGACACCTTTGCTATTATTCTGAGTCAAACAGAATTTGATTATCCGCCCGTTGTATTTACCTTGAATTCTGGATTTAAAAAGATCAACATAGGTGCTGATTGTTATCTACTCGATTGCATTCCGAACAGCGATCCTTGGATGCCAACTGCTTCAGCACCTTTTATTGTAGCTAAAAACGAATGTTACATCAACCCTAAAAACGGAAGAATCAAAAAAGGGAATTCAATCATTCGTTCTGGACGATACACAGCTTGTGATTTAAGGGATTGGAGGATCATTAGTCCATTTGGCTATTATTATGATAAAAAAGGAAGTAAACACCTAGGTTCAGATCTGATCAACAACAAAAAAATCAAGCTCGAAGAATGGGACATGGAACAGTTTGAAGCATTTTTTTTCTGGTAAGTTTGCGCTTGTTTGAACGAGAAAAAGAAGTATCTTCAAGCTGATTTCTCAATTGAGTTGTAGGTCGTGTGTATGAAAATTAGCTTTCTGTTCATTTTTTGTTGTTTGAACTCATTCATTTGGGCGCAACCAACTACGGTTATCGATCAACAAATAATGCCAAGTGGAATGTTAATTCGGTTGACAGCAAACGCTTCTGGTAACGAACATAAGAAGTACGCCCTAGAATGCATTAACCGATTGACGAATGATACCCTGATCCATTTCATAGACAGTGTTCAACATGCGCATTGCTCTCCACCTAATTCCATTTTTTTCATCAACGATAGTACAGGATTTTTTACCGAAGCGGGAGGATGTTATGCCAGTTACAATTGGTTGTTTCGAACAAATGATTGCGGGGAAAACTGGACTTTCATCGATTCAGGAAGCAGAACAGATGGAAATTCGTTTGGAATGCTCAACAATGAATCCTTTTACATGTTCAATGAAAAAGAAGGGATCATTGTCTGGGAACTGCTGGATGGTTCACTTGTATATTCCCTCACGAGCGATGGCGGTCTGACCTGGTCCCAAAAAACGCAAAACATGTTTCACAAAGAAGAACAGCATGAAGTTGAATCGATCAGTTTTTCTGCTAGCGGACAAATAACAATCGTTTGCGCTAAAAACTATGTGCGCGAAACAGAACGACAACCTGTGCGTGTCATTCAATCCACTAACTACGGAAAATCGTTCAAGTTATTGAAGTGATTTTAATTTAATGGCAAAAGATAATTGTCTTGGTAAAGAATCAAATTTTTATTTGTTGAAATGGAATTCTCCACATTTGATCATTTTTCAACTTTCTTTCACCTCATTCCTAATATCGCTAAGACTAAATATCTAGTCTTTTGAAAAAATAGATGTATAGATTTTTATTCTTCTAATCACAAATCACAACCGCCGAAGGCAGCACCGCATGCAATCACAAATTCTCAATCCTCCGAAATGTCAAATTCACCCGCAATCCTGTCACCTTGGCCATTTTCGGTAAAGCATGCAGCCAGTTTGCTTGTGTTTCTCCGCGCATGAGGAGCAAGGAACCATTTTCGAGAAGAATGGAAACCGACTGTTTAGTCGATTTGTGCTTGAAGGAGAATTTTCGCGTCGCACCCAAGCTCAAGGATGCAATGATTGGTTGTTCTCCCAAGGGTTTTTCATCGTCGGCGTGCCATGACATTCCCTCAGTTCCATCGTGGTACAAATTCAACAAACAGGAATTGAAGACGAAGCCCGTTTCTTGTTCAACAAGTTGTTTGAGCTGCAGAAGAGTTGGAGTCCAAGGAAGCGCCACTTTCTCCGTGTTCGAATAGCGATAGACAAAAGCTCGATCACCGTACCACGCAACTTTACGTTTGGTAATGTGCGTTTTTCCAAAGATGCGAATACTGTCTTGCTGCCAATCAATTTCATGCACTAAAGTATTCAAAAAGTGTTGCGCTTCGGAAATTGAAAGTAGGTAAGGCGTATAGCTCACTTCACCATCAAAGGGAAGAAGATTTTCGTTTTCAGACGTTGAGAATAAATCCACGCGTTTATCCGTGAACGGTTTCGTTTTTGCCGTATTTGTCCATCAAGGAAGCTTCAAAATCCAAGAATTCTTGCCAACGCGCGTCCACGTCGATTCCTTCAGCGTATTTGCGTGCAAAATTGAGAAATGTGGTGTAATGACGTGCTTCGCTTTCCATTAAACTGCGGTAGAATTGGCGCAAATCTTCGTCATTGATTTCTTCCGAAAGAATCTTGAAGCGTTCACAACTGCGGGCTTCAATCATCGCCGCGAATAACATTTGATTCACAAAATGACTCGCCTTTGGTCCACCACTTTTTGTTTTGCGCAAGTAATCGGCCAAATCATTGACGTATGGATCCTTGCGTTCAAAGCCCATTTTTAAGCCGCGTTCCAATAATTTGTTGTGCACCATGCCGAAATGCTCCATTTCTTCCTTGCTGATTTCCACCATCGCTTCTACCAAATCAGGTAAATGTGGATATTGGACAATCATCGAAATTGCATTGCTAGCTGCCTTTTGCTCACAAAACGCGTGATCAATTAGAATCTCTTCAATGTTCTTTTCAACGATGTTTACCCAACGTGGATCTGTAGGAAGTTTAAGACCAAGCATACTGCACAAAATTTTGCGCAAAGTTATATTATTTTTACGTTGATTGAATTCGAATTGCACGCATTTGTAGATGCAATACCAAAGCTTTCACTATTTTTGATTCACTAAAAAAATCCATGATGAAAAAAGTTCTTCTTCTACTTTTCTTTGCACTTGCGGGAACTCCTGCGCTTGCACAACAAAGTTCATCACCAAAATTGGTGGTTGGAATTGTGATTGATCAAATGTGCTACGAGTATTTGTACCGCTACCAAGCGAAGTTTTGCGAGAATGGATTTCGAAAAATTATGGAACAAGGAACGAATTGTCGAAATACACATTACAACTATGTCCCAACGTTCACAGGTCCGGGACACGCATCTATTTACACAGGAACAACGCCTGAAAATCATGGAATCGTAGCCAACGATTGGTACGAGCGTGAAACAGGAACCTTGATCAATTGTGTGGATGACAATAATGTGAAACCGGTTGGAACAACTTCAACTGAAGGTTTGTGTTCTCCGCAAAACTTGAAAACAAACACGATTACAGATCAGTTGCGGTTGACTTATCCAAATGCGAAAGTCATTTCAATGTCAATCAAAGACCGAGGCGCCATTTTACCGGGTGGACATTTGAGCAATGGTTCGTATTGGTACGATTATTCATCGGGCAAGTTTATCACAAGCTCGTTTTTCAAGGAAAGTTTACCAGAATGGGTGACAAAATTCAACGATGAAGGACAAGTGGCAAAGTACATGAATGGAACATGGAATACCTTGTTGGACATTGCTGCTTACGGTGAAAGTGGTCCAGATGATTCGAAGTATGAACAATTATTAGGAGGAAAGAAAACACCGACGTTCCCGTACAATTTAAAAGAAATGACTGCTGTTACACCAGCAAATACTTTGTTTACCGTAACACCTTTTGCGAATACCTTTTTAGCTGATTTTGCTATTCGTTCGATTGAGGCTGAAGGTTTAGGGAAAGATGAACAAACAGACATGTTGTGCATTAGCTTTTCAACGCCGGATATTGCAGGGCATTCATTTGGCCCGTACTCAGTCGAGTTGGAAGACATCTACATTCGTTTGGATTTAGAAATCGGGAAATTGATCAAAGAATTGGAAGCGAAAGTAGGGAAGGATGAGTTCGTTATTTTCTTGACAGCTGATCACGCAGTTGTTCCAGTTCCTCAGTATTTGGTTGACAAGAAATTACCGGGTGGTTATGTGTTCTTGGACGATAAAATGGCGAATTTACGCAAAGAAGTTACTGCGAAATTCGGTAGCGACTTGGTCATCACAGAAGACAATTTGAACATCTATTTGAATCACCAACGCATTGATTCTTTGAAATTGAACCGCAATGATGTTGCTGATTATGTTGCTTCGCGTGTTGAAACGTGGGAGAATGTAAAACGCGTATTCACAGGTCATCAATTGAACAATTCAACGTCAGACGACGAATGGCGCGACATGGTTCGAAGAGGTTATCACGCGAAAGAAAGTGGTGACGTGTTGTTCATTTTGGAACCGGGTTACTTGCCAAAAGGAGTTGATTCAGAAGCCGCACACAAAGGAACAAGCCATGGTTCAGCCTTCAATTACGACACGCACGTGCCATTGTTGTGGTACGGCAAAAATGTACCAACGCAAGAAGTGTTTAGACGCGTAAACATCACAGATATTTCTGCGACTTTAACACATTTGTTGTATTTACAACGTGTTGGCGCCATGACAGGCGAACCTATTTTGGAGTTGTTGAAGTAAGCAAAACCGCTTGAATTTCTTCAGGAGTTAAATAGGTTCTTCGCTTAAAGCTCTTGTAATCAACTGTGGCATTAGACTCGTACAAAACGTAATTGCACCATGCATACAACTCGTTTCCTAAGCCGCGTTTGATCGTTTCCGTGTCAATTGATTTTTCAAAGTCGGCTTTTCGTTTTTTAGAAAGGTAACTAAACGCGCGACCAAGCACTTGCCACAAATTCCGTGTCTCGTAATCTGCAAAATGTGCAAATTCATGTCCAATCACTCCTTTTTTTGCGAATTCTGGAATCTTGTAAAAACAAATTATACTGTCATTAATGCTTGAATTAATACGGACGATATAATGTCGATTTTCTTTTCGTTTGAAAAGTAAGGAGCCAACAGTTGGACGCGCGTTGAAGGTTGTTTTTATTCGTGCATGTTTAAATCGAATAGGATTATTCTGGAGTTCAGGATAATGTGAAATACTGAAATAAATAGCTGTTTCTAGCTCGATGGGAACATCTTGGATCAAAGGAAAAATGGTTTTCAGGCTATCTAATGTTTGTGTTTGATTATAAGCCGTAAACCAATTGCAAAGCGCAAAGAAAATTAATGCTAGTCTCACCTTTAAGCTGTTTTTTATTTGTTCGACGCATCCATGGATGACGGGTTAAAATTACAAAAACTGAATTAAAACAACTGGTAATTTTCATCGTGTTGGGTGAAATTGTTGAAAGCGAATTGTTTAACTGTTGAAAACTTAGTTAATAACCTCTTAACGTACCGTTGTCGGACGCGTTAATCTAACTTTAACTTTGTAAAAGTCAATAACTACAATCGAATAAAGAATGTTAAGCACTATTCTGAAACGTAAATTATCGGACAACCAGGTTGCCAATATTTTTATCAATGCCATTTTTGATACTGTAGATAACGGTTTTAAAGAAGTGGCGCAGTTAATCAACGAAGATGTTGCTTTTGTTCAGTCTCCCAACATTGCTGAAAATGAAAACGGAGAATTCGGTTTGATTGTGATTGTGGGAAATTTGTCTTTTTTAGAAAGTACTTTTGATGCTGAGCAGGCAGGACGTGTTGAGAAAATCATTTTTGAGAAATTATCGAAAATTTACGACATGTCAGAATTGGATTTTTCGCGTTTAATTCGTGATTACCAATCGTTCATTTCTCGTGTGAATCATCCTTCGAAAAACATGATTTACGGAATGTCAAAAGCAGTATTCTACAAATACAAATTAAATGACTTCCAAGATGAATATTTCAGAAGAATGCAAGCGCCAAATCCTTTGTTTCTAAAACGTATGGATGAGGTAATGGGCAATTTTATCTGGAACTGGGACGCGTTCTTTAAGCGTTATAAATTGAATTCGTAATCAACGAACCAAAAACCAATTATTCAATAAATTTTCTCGGTTGTACAGCATTTCCGCTTTGGTCTGGAAATCTTGCACTAAAAATCCTGCGTACTTGCAAATGGCATGACCAGCAGCTGTATCCCATTCCATCGTCGGTGCAAAACGCGGATAACAATCTGCAGCTCCTTCAGCAACCATGCATAATTTCAACGAGCTTCCTTTTGAGATAGAAGCCACTTCACCATGTGCGTGTTTCAAATCGTTAATGAACGCTTCTGTTTCTGGTGATAAATGTGAGCGACTTGCAACAACTGTATAAATTGAACGAGACGATTTTAATGGAAGTTGATCAGCTGATTGCATCAATTCCTCAATCGTTGAATTTACATCAACTGAAACTTTAAATGCTCCATGTTCTTTTGAAGCAAAATACAATTCGTTCAAAGCAGGAACATAAATGACGCCTAACACAGGAACTTGGTTTTCAATTAAGGCAATGTTGACCGTAAATTCACCGTTTCGTTTGATGAATTCTTTGGTTCCGTCGATTGGATCAACAATCCACAATTGCTTCCAAGCTGAACGCTCTTCATATGGAATCGATCTTCCTTCTTCAGAGAGCACTGGAATAGCTGTTTTTACCAAATAGGATACAATTACTTCATGCGAAAGTTTATCCGCTTTCGTTAATGGTGAATCATCCTTTTTAAATTCAACTGAAAAATCTTCGGTCGCGTAAACTTCCATGATTTGTTCGCCTGCTTTCAAAGCTGCTTCAATCGCTATTTTGAGTAAGTCTGTCATCTTAAAGAATCATTCCAGCGGCAACTGTTTCGTTTGTTGCATCATCAATTAATATAAAACTTCCAGTGAATCGATTTTCACGGTACGGATCTGACATAATTGGATTGGCCGTTTTGAATTTCATGCGGCAAATATCGTTCATGCCAATTATCTTGTCATCCATGTCACGATCCAACGAATTGATATCAATTTTGTACACAATGTCTGTAATCATCGCTTTTGTCGCGTTGGTCGTATGCAACAACGAATATTTGTAGCGCATTTTAGCAGCAGCAGGATTGAACCAACAAACCATTGCATCCACTTCTTGAGTAACAATCGGTTGATTGTTCTTTTTCGCAAGCATGTCACCACGACTCACGTCAATATCATCTTGGAGATTGATCGTTACAGACATTGGTGCAAATGCCTCTTCCAAGGATTCTGTATAACTATCAATTGACTTGATGCGTGATGTAAATCCAGAAGGAAGAACCACAATTTCATCGTTGGGACGAAATATTCCACTTGCAATTCGTCCTGCATAACCACGGTAATCTCTGTGTTCTTCACTTTGCGGACGAATCACTGTTTGAACTGGAAAGCGACTGTCAATTTTATTGATGTCCGAACTGATGTGAATGTTTTCCAATACATCTAATAAGGGCGAACCTTTGTACCAATCCATTTGTGTGGATTCATTGACAACATTGTCTCCGTTCAACGCGCTTATCGGAATGTAACGAATGTCTTTAATTGCCATTTTTGAGGCAATGCTTTCGTAATCATCAATGATTGATTTGAAAACAGCCTCGTCGTAATTGACTAAATCCATTTTATTGATGCAAATAATCAAATGTGGTATTTGCAACAACGACGAAATGTATGAATGACGTTTGGTTTGTTCGGTAACTCCTTTGCGTGCATCAATTAAAATCAAGGCAGCATTCGCCGTTGAAGCTCCGGTAACCATGTTTCGTGTGTACTGAATATGTCCGGGCGTATCGGCTATAATGAATTTGCGTTTTGGCGTCGTGAAATAGCGGTAAGCAACATCAATTGTGATTCCTTGTTCGCGTTCGTCGCGCAAACCATCGGTAAACAATGCTAAGTCGATTCCTTCTCCTCCGCGACGTTGCGTCGTTGATTCAATGGCGTCCAATTGGTCTTCGAAAATCGATTTTGAATCGTACAATAAACGTCCGATTAAGGTGCTTTTCCCATCGTCTACATTTCCCGCAGTGGTGAAACGCAATAATTGATTGTTTGTAATTTCCATGGTTGTACCTTAAAAATATCCTTGTCGTTTGCGGTCTTCCATTGCGTTTTCAGAACGTTTATCATCTGCACGATTTCCGCGTTCAGTTTGACGCAGCGAAGCAACTTCCGCAACAATTTTCTCTAATGTATCTGCATCTGATTCGATTCCACCGGTAATTGTGATATCACCCAAGGTTCTGAAGCGAATTTGTTTGCGTTCGATTTGTTCCGTGTCTTCCACTTGAATAAATTCTGAAACAGGAATCCATGAATCGTTGCGCCAAATCACTTCTCGTTCGTGCGCGTAATACAAGGACGGAATCGCGATGTTTTCTCTTAAAATGTAATTCCAAACGTCCATTTCAGTCCAATTGCTAATTGGAAACACGCGGAAATGTTCGCCTGGGAAATAATTTCCATTGAATAAATTCCACAATTCAGGACGTTGGTTCTTCGGGTCCCATTGACCAAAATCATCACGATGAGAGAAGAAACGCTCTTTTGCACGCGATTTCTCTTCGTCACGTCGACCACCGCCAATGGCGCAATCGATTTTCAAATCGGCAATCGTATCCAACAGCGTTGTTGTTTGCAAGGCATTGCGTGAAGCAGCTTTTCCACGCTCCTCTGCAACACGTCCTTGATCAATCGACGTTTGAACTGAACCAACCAATAATTTTATGCCTAATTCTTCAATGATGCGGTCACGAAACTCCATTGTTTCTGGAAAATTGTGTCCTGTATCAATGTGTAATAATTCAAATGGAATCTTAGCAGGGAAGAAGGCTTTCTTTGCCAAATGAGTCACTACAATGGAATCTTTTCCTCCTGAAAATAAAATAACGGGATGTTGAAATTGAGCAGCTACTTCGCGCAAAATGAAAATTGCTTCGGCTTCCAATTCATCCAAATAATTCAAATAGTATTTACTCATTTAGCTAACTTTAATAGAACGGTTTCTAAAATGATGGCAACTGCCTCTTCGGGCGTTTGTTCTTCTGTTGAAATAGTAATGTTTGGATTCGTCGGTTTTTCATACGGACTTGAAATCCCTGTAAATTCTTTGATCTCGCCAGCTAACGCTTTTTTGTACAAACCTTTAACATCACGATTCATGCATTCTTCCAATGAAGTATCTACAAAAATTTCCAAGTAATTTTCAGCACCAACAATGTCTTTGACCAAATGACGGTCTTTTTCAAAAGGAGAAACAAATGCTGCAATCGTAATCAAACCTGCATCAACCATTAATTTTGAAACTTCTCCAATTCGACGAATATTTTCTGAACGATGATCTGCGCTAAATCCAAGGTCTTTGTTGAGTCCAAGTCTGAGCGAATCACCATCTAATAAGTAGGTGCGCAACTCATTTTCGTGCAAAACAATTTCCAATAAGTTGGCCAAGGTTGATTTACCACTTCCTGAAAGTCCTGTGAACCAAATTAAAAATGAGTGGTGACCATTTAAGTCATTTCTCATTTCTCGATTTACATTAAAAGCATGTTCAATTAGATTGCTCACTTCGAATCATTTTGGAAGTTAAAAGTAAGAAAAAGATGTGAAAGAGTGGATTTGCTAACGTTCATTCACGACTTATTGAACTTTCAAACGGACGTAAACGACCTTTTTTGTATCGAAAAATTCTTCACTGAAAAAGGAGTTCAATTCATAAATTTCATACGCTTTCATGACCGGTTTCATTTCTTCCGTCAAATCGCCACCTTTCAGGTAGAGAACGCCATTCTTCAATTCGTTCTTGTTTTCTTTTTTGATTTTGCCTTTTGTCCAACTTAAAAATGCGGGCATAGCTGTCACAGCGCGACTCACAATGAAATCAAATGTTCCAGGAACTTTTTCTGCACGTTCGTGAATTCCAGTTACGTTTTCTAAGCCGAGTGCAGCTGCAACTTCATTCACCACTTTGATTTTTTTACCTATCGAATCAACTAATGTGAATTGACAATTCGGAAAAAGAATCGCCAATGGAATCCCAGGGAACCCACCACCAGTTCCAATGTCTAGAATTTGACTTCCATCCACAAAGGGCATCACTTTTGCAATTCCGAGTGAATGCAACACATGACGCTCGTAGAAATTCTCCGTGTCTTTTCGCGAAATCACATTGATTTGTTCATTCCAAAACGTATAAAGTTCTTGAAGCTTGGAGAATTGTTCGATTTGTGTTTCCGTTAAATTAGGAAAGTACTGTGTGATGATTTGCATGGTGCAAAAGTAAGAGAAATGGGTAAGAAAAAGTAAATCGTAAACTGAAAACCTGAAAGATTAAATCGTATCTTTCGTTTTTTCAATCATGTTTGCCAAGAAGTCGCGAGCACGAAACAATTGCGCTTTTACGGTTCCCAAGGGGAGGTTTAATTCTTCCGCAATTTCTTCGTAACTCAATTCTTCGAAATAGCGTTTTTCGACCAATTCGCGGTAACGTGGTTTCAGTTTACTCACAAGCATGCGCATGTGAACGACTTTTTGTCCGTAAACCATTGTTTCTTCTGGATCCATTGTTTGGGAACGCGCATCTACGAATAATACTTCACCATCATCAGTGGTGATCCCAGTATCCATTGAAGTCACTTTAATGCGTTTTTTGCGAATGAAATCGATACAGTTATTGGAAGCAATTTTGAAGAGCCATGTACTGAATGCA
>JBDLVK010000037.1:0-17196 GCA_039804825.1 Bacteroidota bacterium | reverse complement strand
CTCGAATTATTATCAAGGTGCATCTACGGCACAATATGCCTTTGGAGGACAATTCTATACTGTATTTAGACCAGATGGATTTGACGCGAATTTGAAGTGGGAAACGACAACAAGTTATAACGTCGGTTTAGATTTCGGTATTAAAAAAGATCGAATCAGTGGTTCAATTGATCTTTATCGCAAAGAAACGACTGATTTATTAGCAGTTGTTCCTGTGCCAGCTGGAACAAATTTCACGAATCAAATCTTAACGAATGTTGGAAGTATGCGTAATCAAGGAATTGAGATAAGCGGAAATTTTGGTGTCATTGCTAAAAAAGACTTCCGTTTTGACATCTTGGCAAATGCTACATACAATCAAAATACAGTACTTAAATTATCACAAATTGAAGATCCAAATTCACCAGGTATTCTTGTTGGTGGTATTTCTGGAGGTATAGGTAATACTGTTCAGGTACACCAAGTTGGAAGTCCAACTTTCTCCTATTTTGTTTACGAACAACGTTATGACGCAAATGGAAATCCAATTGAAGTAGGTGCCCCAATTGATGCTTCTAATCCAACAGGTCCAAAATATACAGATACAGATGCTTATGTTGACCGAAATGGTGATGGAATTATTAATATTTCAGATCGTTACATGTTCGAGAAAGCTGCGCCAAATTGGTTTTTGGGATTAACATTGAACTTTAACTACAAAAAATGGTTTGCTGGAATGTCAATGAGAAGTGAATTAGGTGGTTATATC
This sequence comes from Bacteroidota bacterium, assembly GCA_039804825.1. Taxonomy (GTDB): domain Bacteria; phylum Bacteroidota; class Bacteroidia; order Flavobacteriales_D; family Crocinitomicaceae; genus M0103. Next base: position 16,448 of record JBDLVK010000037.1, on the reverse strand, counting down.
TACAACAATATTCACTCAAATAACGGTACTCTTCAAGCTATCAATGGAACACAAGGTTATTTGAACAATATTTCAACTTTATACAACAATGAAGAATTTGCAAAAACGACTGAAAGACAATTACTAAGTGATTACTATTTGGAGAAAGCAAATTTCTTAAGAATGGATTACATTAATATTGGCTATAAATTCGGTAAAATGAAGTGGACAAAAGAAAAAGTTGGTTTAAATGCTTCTTTTGTGGTTTCTAACGTATTTGTATTAACGAAATATTCTGGTCAGGATCCAGAAGTAAATGGTGGTATCGATAATAACATTTATCCACGTCCACGTGTGTTCTCATTAAATTTAACGTTCGAATTCTAATTATTTGACCTATGAAAAATACATTAAAATTATTCGCAATAATAGGTTCTATCGCATTCTTCAGCGGTTTAGGATCTTGTAAAAAACAATTGAATCAAACACCTAAATATGGTTTAAACGTTGAAGTCGTTTATGGTGATTATGACAATTACTTACATGTTTTAGCAAAACTATATTCTGGTTTATCAATGACCGGAATTCAAGGACCTGCTGGAAAAGGTGATATTGCAGGAATCGACGAAGGTTTCTCTGCATATGTCCGTGTCTTGTTCAATCTTCAAGAGTTACCAACTGATGAAGCGGTTTGTGGATGGAACGACCCAGGAATTCCTGAACTTAACAAAAGTACTTGGTCTCCTGAAACTTCATTTGTAAAAGGAATGTACTTCCGTATTTTCTATCAAATTACTTTATGTAATGAATTTATTAGAGAAACGACTGAAGAAAAAATGACAGAGCGTGGATTCACTGATGCTCAAAAAGCAACCATTAGAACGTATACTGCAGAAGCACGTTTCTTAAGAGCTTTAAGTTATGCACATGCAATGGACTTATTTGGAAATGTACCTTTTGTAACTGAGGATGATAAAGTTGGCGCTTTTCAACCGGCACGTATAACACGTTCTGATTTATTTGCTTATGTCGAATCAGAATTATTAGACATTGAGTCAAGTTTATTGAGTCCTGGAGCTGCACCATATGGTAGAGCAAGTTCAGCGGCTGCTCAATTCCTATTAGCGCGCATTTATTTGAATGCAGAGGTATATGCTGGTACGAATCGTTATGCTGATTGCGCAACGTATTGTACAAAGGTGATTAATTCGGGTGCATTCACTTTAGATGATCATTACACAGATTTATTCCTTGCAGATAACGATAATTCTCCAGAAATTATTTTCCCAGTTGTATATGATGGTTTGTATGCGCAAACGTGGGGAGGAACAACATTTTTAGTATGTGCATCCCTTGGTGGAAGTATGGTTGCAGCAGATTATGGCGTTAATGGTAAATGGGGTGGTTTAAGAGCTACAGCTCCTTTCGTTGACAAATTCCCAGACACAACTTTGGACAGTCGTTATCAATTTTACACGAATGGTCAAACGAAAGATATCACAAGTTTATCAACGTTTTCTCAAGGTTATGCCTTACCTAAATTCAAAAACAAAACATCTCTTGGATCAAATGGATCAAATAACGGTACAACGGCATTCGTTGATATCGATTTCCCAATGTTCAGATTAGCAGATGTGTATTTGATGTACGCAGAAGCTGCCTTACGTGGTGGTGGAAGCACTAGCCAAGGAATTTCGTATGTTAATATGCTTCGTGAGCGCGCATACGGTAACGCTTCGCATAATTTCGCTTCAATGACTTTGGACGATGTTTTAGATGAGCGTGCAAGAGAATTACATTGGGAATGTACACGAAGAACAGATTTAATTCGATTCGATAAATTTACGGGAGGTTCATATTTATGGCCATTCAAAGGAGGAGATGTAAATGGTATTAGCACATCAGCACATTTGAATCTTTACCCAATTCCAACATCAGATATTGTTTTAAACCCGAATTTGATTCAAAATCCAGGTTACTAAGAATTTCATTTATTCTTTTGAGTAGAATAAAGAAAAGGGGAGCTTAATAAATTAAGCTCCCCTTTTTGATTTTAATTATATCTAATCGAATTATTTCATCATCCATGAACCACCAATGCTGATTACATTCGTTAATTCCAAAAATGAATTGTGAGAATCAGAATTGATTCCTCCTGTTGGGCAAAATTTAACTGATGGGAACACTTGTCCATAAGTTTTTAAGGCTTCTATTCCTCCAAATAAGTTTGCTGGAAAAAATTTAAATGTGTCCCACCCCATTTGTATTCCTAAGATGATATCACTTGGTGTTGCAACCCCTGGGATGAATGGAATTCCAGAATTCATTAAATGCTCTCCTAACGTTTCATTGATACCGGGAGAAACAATAAAGTCTACTTTAAGCGCTTTTATGGCATCAATTTGGTCTTTTGCTACAACCGTTCCAACTCCTACAGAAATCTTATCTCCGTAATTTGATTTTATCAATTTGATGGCTGTTAAGGCGTAATCTGTACGAAGGGTAATCTCAATACAAGAAATACCATTTTCCTGCAATTTTTTTATTATTCCGTCAATTTCACTTTCGTTGTTTATTGTAACGACCGGTATTATTGGGTGTTTTTCAAGTACACCTCTAATATTGTTTTGTTTCATGTTCTTAAATAAAACTTGCTCCTTCTTCACTCGAAGTAACGTTGTTACGAATATTGAAAAATAATTCTCTTCCCATCCCAAAAACGCCTGAATTATCTTTGTGACGTTGTGGTCGATTTAAAACAGTTGCATCAATGCATTCCAATAGCCCATTTATCGCATCCAAACGAATAATATCTCCTGTCTGAATTTTACCAATTACTCCGTTATCTTTTGCCTCTGGAACAAGATGAATTGCGGCAGGAACTTTACCAGAAGCGCCGGACATTCTTCCATCGGTTACCAAAGCTACTTTATAACCTCTTTTTTGAAGAATAGTCAACGTAGGCGTTAACTGATGTAGTTCAGGCATTCCAATTTGCTTTGGCCCCTGAAAAGGAATGACAGCAATAAAATCTTTATTCAATTCATTACGCTTAAAGGCAGCAATTAAATCTTCTTGCTCATCAAACACAATTGCTGGCGCTTCAATCACCAAATGTTCATCATTTACCGCAGAAGTCTTGATTACTGCTCTTCCAATGTTCCCATTCAACATTTTAATACCACCTTCACTATTGAATGGATTTGAAGCTGAACGCAAGATAGATTCATTTAACGATTTTTTTGCACCTTCAACCCAAATCAATTGATTGTCTTTGATTTTTGGTTCTTGTGTAAATTTGTTTAAACCTTTTCCTAAGATTGTATACACGTCATCATGGAGTAAACCATTTTCGAGTAATGTACGTATCACAAATCCCATTCCTCCTGCAGCATGAAAATGATTGACATCAGCCGCACCATTTGGATAAATGCGAGTTAGTAGTGGAATAACCTTTGAAAGCTCAGAAAAATCTTCCCAATTAATCACAATTCCAGCTGCTCGAGCAATAGCAATTAAGTGAATCGTATGATTTGTTGAGCCACCAGTAGCAAGTAAACCAATTATTGCGTTCACAATTGATTTTTCATCTACAATTGAAGCCAAGGAAGATTCAAAGGATCGAGTTTGAATTAACTTTACAAGTACTTTAATCGCTTCTTCATTTAATAATTCTCGGAGATAGGTACCTGGATTCACAAAACTAGAGCCTGGAAGCTGTAATCCCATTATTTCCATCAACATTTGATTACTGTTCGCTGTACCATAAAATGTACATGTTCCAGGAGAATGATACGAATCTGACTCACCTTTTAACAATGCAGCTCTATCAATTTTACCTTCCGCGAAATCTTGACGAATCTTTGCCTTCTCTTCATTACTAATTCCCGATTCCATTGGACCTCCAGGAATAAATACTGTAGGTAAATGACCAAATTTCAATGATCCGATTGTCAAACCAGGTACAATTTTATCGCAAATACCGAGGTTAATTACTCCATCAAACATGTTGTGTGACAAAGAAATTGCAGATGAAAGTGCAATAATATCTCTACTAAACAATGACAATTCCATTCCATCTTGTCCTTGCGTAACACCATCACACATTGCAGGAACACCTCCAGCTACCTGAGCAACTGCATTGTATTTGTTTGCATATTTACGAATCATGTCTGGATAACTTTCATACGTTTTATGAGCTGAAAGCATGTCGTTGTAAGCTGTAACAATTCCTAAGTTTGGCAACTTATCTTCAGCTAAAACACTTTTATCGTGTGCGCCACAACCAGCAAAAGCATGAGCAAGATTTCCACAATGTAAAGTACTGCGTTTCACATCACTTCTAAATTGGGCCTTCATTTGTCCTAAATATATTTCCCTCGTCTCTTTGCTTCGTGCAATTATTCTATCTGTAACCTCTTTAATTGTTGGATTGATCATATTACTTGGAATAATAAACTACTAAATTTTTAAACTCATTCATTACATATGAAATTGGCAATGTAGAATGTTTTGCATTTTCAAAAACTTCTTTTTTCTTTTCCCCTGAAATTAGAAGTATGGTCTTCTCACTTCTTGACAGCATTTTCTTGCTACAAGAAATGCGATTAAATGGATAATTTGGTGAAACCGTGTTAAAAATACCTGATTCATCTGAGTTAAGTAATTTCTCCGATTGTTCATCGCCTGGGAACAATGAAGCTGTGTGTCCATCCTCACCCATTCCCAATAAACAGAGGTCAATCCGCTCCTCAAAAATCTGGTAATTGAACCTCGTTTGAACCAAATTATGTTGCAAGTTTGAAGGATCAGCTACCATTCCGACTACAACGACTTTCTTCGCCTTATTTTGGCAAAGCGTCATTCGTATCATTCTTTCATTGTTATCCTTGTCTTGGACATCTACAAATCGCTCATCAACCAAACCAATTTTCACTTTTGCCCAATCTAACTTTTCATGCGATAGTTGTTCATAAACGGATTTGGGAGAGGATCCACCTGATAATAAAATTCGTGCCTCGCCATGTTTATTTATTGCGCTCAAAATGCATTCAACTATGTTTGCTACGACCGCAATTTCTAATTGAACTTTTGTATCAAATTCCTGTATCTTCATTTTTCATTGACATTGACCATGTTTGACCTTCTTTCATAACTGAATCACCAGGCCCCCAAGTTCCAGCTTCATATAAAACATTCTTCATCTTGGATTTGTTCCATCCATTTACTATTGACTCAATCCAAATCCAAGCAGCCTCTAATTCATCTTGACGCATGAAAAGAGTTTGATCACCTCTCAAAACATCAACTATTAACCGTTCATATGCTTCAGGGAATCGCTCAAGAAAAGAATCCATGTAATCCAATTTTAAAGAAATAGGTCTGTAACGATATCCACCTGGACCAGGCAATTTGGTCATTTGAACTAACTCAATTCGCTCTTCTGGTTGCAAGCGCATGATTAATTTATTTCCCGGAATTGTTCCTTGAGAAGGAAAGACATTGTGCTTAACAGACTTAAAATTGATGACAATTTCTGAATAGCGCTTTGTCATTCTTTTACCCGTTCTCAAATAAAAAGGAGTATCCTTCCATCTCCAATTATCGATATGTGCTTTAATTGCCACAAAAGTCTCAGTACTTGATTCATATTTTTCAATATCCTCTAAGTAGGAATTCAACTGGCTTCCATTCACAGTTCCTCTTGTATATTGTCCTTTAACAGTATCCTTTAGAACAGAAATTTCGTCAAACAAACGAACAGAATTGAGTACTTTTAATTTCTCGTTTCGCACAAAATCAGCCTCAAGTCGTGCAGGTGGCTCCATTGCAATCAAACAAAGCAGTTGCAACAAGTGATTTTGAACCATATCCAGCAAAGCACCACTTTGGTCATAATAATCACCACGTTTTTCAACCCCCAAACTTTCAGCAACTGTGATTTGAACACTTTCAATATGTTCCGAACTCCAGGCATTTTCAAATAAATGATTTGCAAATCGGAGTACCATTAAATTTTGAACAGTTTCTTTTCCTAAATAATGATCAATTCGATAAATTTGATTTTCACTGAACGAATTGCTCAGTTTTGAATGAATTTCTTGAGATGAAGCTAAGCTATTTCCCAATGGCTTTTCCAAAACTACCTTACTTTTTGCATTGATTAATCCACATTTTTTTAATGCATCACTAATCTCACCAAAAGCAGAAGACGGAGTTGATAAATAGTAAATTGATTGATAATTTGGCGTTTTATTCAATTCTTCCTTCAATTCCGAATAATCATCAACAGAATGACTTGGTACAGAAACAAGATGCATTTTACTGAAGAACACATCAATAATTCCTTCAGGAAGCTCATAGTCAGTAGATTCTAAAATAAACTTTCGTAAATTCTCAAAAAATGTAGCATGTTTTCGATCCGAACGAGTAATTGCATAGATGTGAAAGTCAACATTTAATTGCTTATCAACAAATCGATGAAATAAAGCTGGATAAATCTTACGTAATGCTAAATCACCATCTCCACCAAAAATAATAGCATTGAAAGGTTTAATTATTTTACTGTTTTTTGCGTCTTGCCCCATATTAAAATCAGGTAATTGAAGTTTTCAAAACCAAATATAAGGTCTTTATGTCAAAAATACACTAAGTAATTGATAATTTTTCTTTACGAATTGATTTTGAATTGCTAAAAGCCAAAATTATCGTAACCGTTTTGAATTAACTTGGAATAATTTTCCTCGTTAAATTTGAAAAACTGGGACGGTTTGTGCGGAACACCTTCTTGCTTTTCATCTAAACTTTCTACAATCTTCAATTTAAGCATTTTCCTTCTGAAATTTCTTTTATCTAAGTCTCGTCCAAGAATTACTTCATACAATTTATGCAATTGAGACAAGGTGAATTTTTCCGGCAACAAATTGAATCCAATTGGTTGTGCCATAATTTTATCCTTTAGCTTTTTTAGGGCAGCTTGATAAATTTCATAATGGTCAAATGCCAATTCTTTGATTTCATGTACAGGAATCCAATATGCTGATTTCGCAAAAGAAGAAGGTTGTGGTAGATAGTCATTCATGTTTACCAACGAATAATAAGCGATTGTTACAACGCGCTCATCAGGATTTTTGCGCACTGCTTTCAACCAAGCCTTATCCGATTCTTTATTTAATCGATTTGGATCTCCAAACGCACCAACTTGTTCAAGATAAATTTCTTTTAATCCTGTAAGCTCATTTAGAACACGATTTGCAGCCATGTCTAAATTTTCTTCTTCGTAAATCAAATCACCAGGTAATGCCATACTAGGGTCAAGGCCTTCCACTGACTCTCGTTCAATCAACAAAACCTTTAGTTGACTGAAATCAAAACCGAATATCACACAGTCTGTCGATATTCGTGGATTTAACTCATGCTTATTTTTGGAGTGCATATGCAAAGGTAAAAAAGAATTTTATATATTCGCAAAGTGTACTTTTGACACATAGATAGTTTTATCCATATTTTTATTATGATTTTAATTGTTGATAGCGGTTCAACCAAAAGCGATTGGATCCTCTTAAATAACTCAATACAAACACATTACTCAACAATGGGGTTGAATCCTTATTTCCATGATGAGGAGACTGTGTACACTGCAATAAAGAATCAGAAAGAACTTTTTTCAATTCGAGAGGAGGTAGAAAAAGTGTTTTTCTATGGTGCTGGTTGTTCTTCAGAATCATTGAATTTGATTATTCAAAACGGTCTAAGCAAGGTTTTCTCTAAGGCTACCATTACAGTAGATCACGATTTGTGTGCGTGCGCCTATGCTACCTATGAAGGAGAACCATCCATTTCTTGTATTATCGGTACTGGTTCAAATTCTTGTTATTATGATGGAAATGAAATTTTCGAAGAGGTACCTGCTTTAGGTTACATATTGGGTGATGAAGGTAGCGGAACATATTTCGGTAAGCAGTTACTATCTAACTTTTTGTACAAACGTTTGCCTTTACATATTCACGAAGCTTTTTTAAAAGAAACAGGAATTACGAAAGATGAAATTGTCGATAACGTATACATGCAACCGAATGCAAATGTTTACCTAGCATCTTTCATGCGCTTTATCATCAAATTTCAAGATGATGACTACATTAAAGAAATGATTTACAACGGCTTTAAACATTTTATTCAAATACATGTTTGTTGTTACAGCAATTATAAGAGTGTAAAAGTTCATTTTGTTGGTTCAATCGCACATTTATTTATTTCTGAATTAGATAAAGCGTGTTCTGTGATGGATGTTCAACTTGGTAAAGTCATTCAAAAACCTATTGATGGTTTAGTAAGCTATCATGAAAATTTATTAATACATTCAAACTAAAACCAAAGCCATGCAAAAATTAACATTCATATTTCTAACCTTTCTAAGTCTCGTTTCCTTTGCTCAAGTAAACGGAACAGCTGTTAAAGCACCTGAATGGTCTAAAAATGCTACAATTTATGAAGTAAATGTTCGCCAATTCACACCAGAAGGAACCTTTTCAGCATTTGAGAAGCATCTGCCACGTTTAAAAGAAATGGGGGTTGATATTCTTTGGCTGATGCCAATTCATCCGATTGGCGAAAAAAATAGAAAAGGATCACTGGGAAGTTATTATGCTGTAAAAGATTACACAGATGTCAATGCTGAATTTGGAACAAAAGATGACTTCAAACATTTGGTGGATGAGGCACATAAATTAGGAATGAAGGTAATTATTGATTGGGTTGCAAACCACACATCTCCAGATAATGTTTGGGCTCAACAAGGTCATAAAGATTATTACACCTTAGATTCACTTGGTAATTTACAACCAACCATCGGAACTGATTGGTGGGATGTTGCCGATTTAAATTATGATAGCAAAGAAATGCGAACTGAAATGATTAAAGCCATGGAATATTGGGTGAAAGATTTCGACTTGGATGGTTATCGATGTGATGTCGCAGGATGGGTTCCTTTAGACTTCTGGATTGAAGTTCGTCAGTCATTGGATAAAATTAAACCTGTCTTCATGTTAGCAGAAGCAGAGGACGTTCCTTTACATCAGGCATTTAATATGACGTATGCATGGGAATTTCACCATTTGATGAATAAAATTGCCCAAGGTTCTAAAAATATCGATGACTTAAAAGCATTCTTAGTGTTAGATGCACGATATCCTGAAAATGCTTATCGCATGAATTTCACTTCTAACCATGATGAAAATTCATGGAATGGCACCGAAATGGAGCGCATGGGAGAAGCGCGTTTTGCAATGGCAGTGCTATCTGCTACTGTTGAAGGGATGCCTTTAATATACAACGGTCAAGAAACAAGTTTAGATCGTAGATTGAAATTTTTTGATAAAGATTCCATCGATTGGAAAAAAATGGATTTAGTAGATTTCTATACCAAATTGAATCACCTGCATCAATCAAATCCTGCCATGTGGAATGGAAATTATGGCGGAGATGTATCCATTTTAACACCACAAGATGAAAAGAACGTCTTGGTGTTTGTGCGTAAAAATCAAGGTCATAAAGTCTTAGTTGTGATTAATTTATCCAAAGAACAACGTTCATTCTCTTTCAAAAATGCTAGTTTGAAAGGTTCTTACACTGATCTATTCACAGGTAAATCAACGAAAATAGGAAAGTCAATCAATCTTGATTTGAAACCTTGGGATTACAAAGTATATTCTTTCTAAAACGACCAAAATATGAGCACAACATCAACTCCTACTGGTAAAAAGGTCCTTAGCTTCTGGCAAATTTGGAACATGAGTTTTGGATTTTTAGGAATTCAAATGGGTTTTGCACTTCAAAATGGCAATGCAAGTCGAATTCTGACCGATTTTGGTGCCGATGTTGAAAGTCTTTCTTGGTTTTGGTTGGTTGCCCCTTTAACTGGATTGATTGTTCAACCGCTCATCGGTTATTGGAGTGATCGCACATGGTCAAAACGCTTCGGAAGAAGAAAACCATTTTTCTTAGCAGGAGCTATTCTTGCCTGCACTGCCCTTGTTTTGTTGCCAAACGCAGATCATTTTACAGCCTACTTCCCTGCCCTATTGGTGGGTGCTGGGTTTCTAATGATGATGGATGCATCGTTTAACGTATCGATGGAACCATTCCGAGCATTAGTTGCTGATAATCTTCCAGATTCACAAAGCACAAAAGGATTCTCGATTCAAACAGCTTTAATAGGTATTGGTGCTGTTGTAGGTTCTTTTTTACCTTGGATATTAAACAACGTTTTCAATGTTCCAAACGATGTTCAGGGCGTAAAAGTTCAACCAAATGTTGTTTACTCTTTTTACATCGGTGCAGTTGTATTTATGGGTGCTATATTATGGACGATTTTTAAGACAAAAGAATATTCTCCAGAGGAACGCATCGAAATGGGTATTATTTCTGAAGAAACGAAGAAGGAAAAATTCCGCATTCCAAAAGAAATGTGGCAACTAGGTTTAGTTCAGTTTTTTTCATGGTTCGGTCTTTTCTGTTTATGGGTGTATACAACTACAGCATTGCGCGAGCACACCTATAGTTTGCCCACGATGGAAACTATTAAAACTGGCTTAGAGTCAAATCCTTCCGATGTGGTTTTAAACAAACAACTAAAACTAAGTGAAAATTTAGGTGATTGGGTTGGAATTTTGTTCGGAATTTACAACGGTATATCCGCGATTTTTGCATTTTTCATTCCGGTTATAGCCAAAAAACTTGGCAAAGCCAAAACTCATGCTGTTTCCTTATTAATGGGTGGTGTTGGTCTAATCCTAATGTATTTTATGCCAGATAAAAACATGATGATCCTACCAATGATTTTTGTTGGAATTGCGTGGGCGAGTATTTTGGCTATGCCATACGCAATGCTTGCTGGTGTTATTCCTTCGTCAAAAATGGGAGTTATGATGGGAATTTTTAATTTCTTCATTACACTTCCTCAAATTTTTAGTGCATTATTCTCCGGACCAATTGTTAAATATATGTTTGGGGGCAATGCGGCATACGCTTTAGTACTCGGAGGAACTTTAATGGTACTAGCATGCATTTTTACATTAAGAATTCGAATTAAATAATGAAGATTAAAGCCTTAATATTTGACTTGGATGGTGTGATTGTGACAACCGAACACAATCATTATGTTGCTTGGAAAAAGACAGCTGAATCGCTTGGCATTCCTTTTACAGAAGCAGAAAATGAACTTTTAAAAGGTGTTAGCCGCGTCGATTCACTCAAAAAAATATTGGAATTGGGTAACAGGAGTATCTCAGAAAGTGAATTTGACCAATTATTGAAAAGCAAAAATGATTTCTATGTTGGATCAATTCAAGACTTAAATCAGAATGATTTACTTCCAGGGGTCTTAAATTTACTTTTGCAAGCCAAAGAACAAGGAATAAAATTAGGTATCGGCTCCTCTAGTAAAAATGCCAAGTTCATTCTTGAATTATTAAAAATAGATCATTTATTCGACGTTGTAATTGACGGAAATGGCGTTGAATTTCCAAAACCACATCCTGAAGTATTTTTAAATGCGGCGAACTATTTTGGATTTGATGCAGCTGAATGCATTGTATTTGAAGATGCCGCAAGCGGAATACAAGCAGCAAAAGCGGGTGGTTTTATTTCTATCGCTGTTGGTAATTCGCATATTGCAGAATTAGCTGATAGCTATTACAATGACTTAACGGAATTTAGTTTAGAAACATATGCTTAATTTGTTCGAAATAGATGATTGGAAGATCATCGAGAAAAAATTTGATCCTGCAAAACAAGAAGAAGCGGAGAGCATTTTTTCAATTGGAAATGGTTCGTTTGGACAACGTGCGAACTTTGAGGAAACATATACAGGTAAATCCCTTCAAGGAAGTTATGTTGGTGGTGTATACTACCCTGACAAAACACGCGTTGGATGGTGGAAAAATGGTTATCCAGAATATTTTGCAAAAGTATTGAACTCGTGCAATTGGATTGGTTTAAATGTCGAAATTGATGGTGTTCAATTAGATTTAGCTACTTGCGAAATAAAATCGTTCTATCGAGAATTGGACATGTATACTGGAACATTAACACGAAATTTTCGATGTATTCTGCCAAATAAGAAAGAAATAGAGGTTGTTTCAACTCGTTTCTGTTCAATGGCAAACGAAGAAATTGCTGCAATTCGCTATTCTATCACACCATTGAATTTTTCAGGAAATGTAAAATTTACACCTTACTTAGATTGCAATGTGAATAATGCCGATTCAAACTACGACGAATTTTTCTGGTTAGAAGATACACAGCGAGTTGGTGTTCGAAAAGGTGTGGTAAGCGCAAAAACAAAAAAAACCAACTTCTTAGTTGCAACGGCAATGCGTTTTTCTTTTTGGGAAGGTGAAAAAATAGTCGATATTCACCCCAACATGAAAGAAAAGCCGTTGTATATTGACAATCACTTCGAACATTTCTTGGAAAAAGGAAAAACATATACAATTAAAAAATATGTTTCTGTTACTTCTTCCATAAACCATTCTGAGTTTAATACTGTAGCATGTGCAATCAATAATGTAACAGATGCCTATGTTAATGGGTTCGATAAAATGCATAAAGCCCACACAGATAAATGGGCAGAAATTTGGGAAAATGCAGATGTTCAAATAGCGGGAGATAAATCAGCTCAGCAAGCCATTCGATTTAATATTTTTCATTTATATCAAACATACACTGGAAATAATTCTAAATTGAACATTGGACCAAAAGGATTTACGGGTGAAAAATATGGTGGTGCAACGTATTGGGACACAGAAGCCTATTGTATTCCGTTCTTTTTAAAAACAGCGCCTCCGAAAGTAGCCAGACAATTATTGAAATACCGCTACAATCAATTGGATAAAGCTATTGAAAATGCGGGTAAATTAGGATTTACAAATGGCGCTGCACTTTATCCAATGGTAACCATGAACGGTGAAGAATGTCACAATGAATGGGAAATTACCTTTGAAGAAATCCACCGCAATGGTGCAATTGCTTTTGCAATTTACAATTATGTGAAACACACGAATGACTGGGAATATGTGCGTGATTACGGTAGAGATGTTCTCATAGCAATCGCACGTTTCTGGGTCCAACGTTTTAACTGGTCAGAAGACAAACAGCAATTTGTAATGCTAGGAGTAACAGGTCCAAACGAATACGAAAACAACGTTAACAATAACTGGTACACAAGTTACATTGCTAAATGGTGTATTTCCTACTCACTTGAGGTTGAAGAAAAATTAAATGACCAACGAAAATTGTTGCGTGAAGACGAAAAAGCAACATGGACTTCAATGATCGACAAAATCTATCTACCGAAATTACCTAATTCCAACATTTTCCTACAGCAAGATGGATTTATGGATAAAGTCTTAATGAATGCATCAGAAATACCTGAAAATGAGCGTCCAATTAACCAGCATTGGTCGTGGGATCGTATTCTTCGTTCAGTTTTCATCAAACAAGCTGATGTTTTGCAAGGAATTTACCTATTTGAAGATCATTTTACAGATGAAGAAATTATTGACAATTTCAATTTTTATGAGCCAAAAACAGTTCATGAATCTTCATTGTCTCCTTGTATACATTCTATTCTGGCTTCAAAAATTGGAGATAAAGAACGAGCTTATAAATTATACCTGAGAACTTCTCGTCTGGACTTAGACGATTACAATCGCGAGGTAGGTGAAGGATTACACATTACGTCGATGGCAGGAACATGGATGAGTATTGTCGAGGGAATGGCTGGAATTCGACTTAAAGAAGATGGTTTAGCAATTAATCCATTAATCCCAAATGAATGGACCAGCTATAAATTCAACATTTTTTATCAAAATCAACCCTTAACTATTTTCGTTGATCACAATCAAGTGACTATAATTAACAATGGAAAAACCTCATTAATAACAACAACTTTCCAGCAAAGAAACGAAATATTGGCAGGAGAAAAAATCACGATTGCGATGAAATAATATTAATCCAACACTACCCTATTATGAAGTACACAGCGCTGCTTTTTAAATTGATTATTTTGATGGTTTTAGTTTTCAATGGTAGTTTTCTTGGTACAGCACAAGAAAATAACCCCAAAAGACAACTGGTACTTCAAGGGTTTTGGTGGGATTATTGGAATACAAATTTCCCGAATGATTGGGCGAATTATTTGACTGAATTAGCGCCTCGTTTAAAGCAATTGGGAATCGATGCCGTTTGGATTCCACCTTCTGTAAAAAACACAGGAACGAATAGTGTTGGGTATTCACCTTTCGACAATTATGATTTAGGTGATAAGTACCAGAAAAATTCTACAAATACACGCATAGGGGATAAAGACGAGTTGCTGAGAATGGTAGCAGTAATGAAGGCTAACGGAATCGACGTCATTCAAGACGTTGTTTTAAATCATGTTACAGGAGCCGGAAGTGCTAGCGGTCAAGGTGGCAGTGATCCAAATGCAATGGATGATGGAACATCAAGCGGTTACAAAAATTTTAGATATTCCTGCTACTCCACCCCTGCCCTCAATGAATCTGCGTCTAATTACCTATCAAGAACAGGACGATTTTCTAAAAATTGGGAGAATTTTTATCCAAATGCATTCAATCCTTGTTGTACAAATCCAATAAACTCACCCTACTGGGGTCCCGATGTTTCCTATGAATCAAATGCATTCGGTCAAAGTAGTAACGCACTTTACAATCCTACACAGTCGAGTGATTACATGCGAACAAACACTCGAAACTGGTTAATCTGGTACAAAAAACAAATGGGATGGGACGGAATACGCATGGATGCAGTGAAACATTTTCCAGCCTATCTTGCTGAAGATGTTTTGTGGAACCTTCAATATGGTTCACTTTGGGCAAATGGAGGACCTGATATGTTTGCCGTGGGAGAATGGGTTGGAACAGCAAATGAATTAGATACATGGGTTAATGATGTACAAAATCGTGCAGGAACCTTTGATTTTGCATTGCGCAATGCTTTTACTGGAATTATTTCTGGAAATGGTAATTTCGATTTAGGAAGTGTACCGAATTACCAGCAAAACAACAGAGACCGCACGGTTCCTTTCGTTAACAATCATGATACTTATCGACCACAATTAGATGCTTCAGGAAATTACATCGGTTGGAATACGGGTTCTCAACTTGGAGCACAAATTGAACCTTCAGATGGTCGAAGAAGTTTAGTTTATGCCATTGCCTTGGCGGTTGATGGAGCTCCAGAAATTTATTTTGAAGATTTATTCAATATAGGATATTTGGGAAATCGTTTCAACCACCATCCATTAAACAGTTCAGAATTACCCGTTTTTAATGATCTTGAAAACCTTATTTGGTGCCATCAAAATCTGCGATTTAAAGAGGGAGCATACATGGTTCCTTGGCAAGCGCAAGATGCATTGGTGATTGAGCGTTCACAAAAGGCTCTAATAGCGGTAAATGATAGTTGGTCAAATTGGCAAAACTTAGTGGGAGTTCAAACCACTTTTGCGGATGGAACAGTATTGGTCGATTATTCAGGGGCCAACGGAACAGCCACTTCAACGGTTTATGGCGGTGGAAAAGTAAATATAAGTATTCCACCATGCGATGGCAGTGCTTTGCAAGGAAGAAGGGGTTACGCAATTTGGGCACCTCAAGGAATAACAAATAATTACAATTTAAGTGCAAAACGAATTACCCAAGAATGGGAAATGGCGAACGACTTAGGCGACAATCATCCTTTATCATTGCAACAGGGTGGCGCTTTACCTTCGAATTCCGAAGAATGTCGAGTTGTAGGGAGAATTTATGCCAAAGAAAATGAGCAGATCAATTTAGAAGTGTATCCGGAAAATCCGCTATTACCTATTACAGTTCTTTATGTAGATAAAGATTGTGCGGTCATTGATTCTATTTCTGGAACTGGAGCAATTTTCGATTCTATCATACCAAGTTATTCGGGTTGGTATACCATCAAACTAAAAAATACAACAGCTATACAAGCAGGCCAAAAGGCATGGGTTAAATTAAATTACTTAGCTCCTGACACAGTTGACACAAGTGTCCCAAAGAATAAATGCGCCTGTACTAGCCCTTCAAATCTGGGAATTGAAGAAGATTTGAATGATTGGCTTCAATTGTATCCAAATCCTGCAAGAAACAACCTACACATTCGGTTCAATGAATATGCTGCTGGTGAACTCGTAAATTTTGAAATTTTTGATGCTCAACAACGTTCAATAAAAAATGGTGCGTTTGAAAAATATGATTCAGAAGAATTGATTTCAGTTGAAAATTTACAGCCGGGATCATATATTATTCAATTCTCAATTCAAGATAAATCATTCCAAAAACACTTTATTAAACTCTAAATTTCCAATCGATATTTTACACAAAATTAACTTAGTGTTATTTTGACACTTAGTGTTTATTTTCTTATATTTGTTA
>JBDLVK010000036.1:0-9644 GCA_039804825.1 Bacteroidota bacterium | reverse complement strand
CTCGAAAATCGTTTGATTTTAGGTGGTCAACATACTCCGTTTTGGGGTGGTCAGTATGCTCCGTTTTAGGGTGGTCAGCTTAAACCGTTTTGGGGTGGTCAACATGAGCGTTATTTCCACTTATTGTACTTAAACTTTGTTTATAATTTAGTGCTCCACCATGTCTTGATGCTGCCATCATATCGCGAATTGTCTCATTCCAAAATTCATAAATAGAATATTCTCCAACCTGCTTTTTCAGAATAAACTTTTTAGCAGTTTTACAATCTTCAGTTCCTTTGCTTTTATATAAATACATAAGAAGGCGCTGTTTGTATTCAGATTCTAGTTTAAGGACTATTTCATTTATTTGAATATTATTTCTTACTTGGTTAGATTTGCTGTTGAAATCTTGAGCCTTTAAACTGAATCCAGTTGGAATTATTGATTGAGTTCTTTTTATGGTTAATTTAAAGACTAGAGGGAATGTTCCATCTTTTTTTGCTCTTCGTGTGTCTAAAGCTAATTTAATTGTTGCCATATTAAAATTATTATGACATCATACCACTGTTATTTTGCAATCAATTTGCTAGCTTTCCCTTTATTTTAGAACTGATTTAATATTAACTCAAAAAAGTTTAGAACACAAAAAACCCAGTAACACATGAGTATTACTGGGTTTCTTCTGTGGGAGATGAGGGGTTCGAACCCCCGACCCCCTGCTTGTAAGGCAGGTGCTCTAAACCAGCTGAGCTAATCTCCCTTTTGAGGTTTGCAAGAAATCGCGTTTGATTTCCTTATTGCGAGTGCAAATATAAGGCACTTTTTTGTTTTAACAAGCGTTTTTAAGAAAAAAAATTAAAAAAAATCACACACCAAGAAAAAGCTTCCGAACACCAAAATAGTATCTTCCTTGTTTGCAGTAGATTGAACTTCTGAAATGGCAGATTTTACATTTTCAAAAACTGTAGCATTCAGTTTCTTTTTTTGAATTAAAGTTTCAACTTGCTTTCTGGAAATGCTGCGCTGATTTGAAAAAGTACAAAAATTAATACTTGCATCATTTGGGAATAATTCAACTATTTCCTCATAGTTTTTATCTGAACTAGTACCGTAAATGATATGGAGCTTTCCTGTTAGACTAGAAATTACGCTTTCCAATGTTTTTTGAATACCATCTAAATTATGTGAGACATCGAGAATTGTTGTCGGTTGTGAACTTATAATTTGCATTCTTCCATAAAAACCCGAATTCGCTCTTAGATTGTCTAACCCTTTTTGAATGGTTTCATGCGTAATCGAAAAACCTTGCCTTTTTAAAGTTTCAATCGCACATAAAACTGTCCTGAAATTCACACGCTGATAATTTCCAAGTAAAGGAAAACCGAAGATTTCTTTTGTTTCAAAGTTTTCAGCCCATATAATCGGTGCTTCATTTTTGATAGCAGTTGCGCTAAATACTGTTTTAGTTTCTGGAGTTGATTCACCAATGATTATTGGTGTGTTTGGTTTAATAATTCCTGCTTTTTCAACTGATATTTCGGCCAATGTATTTCCTAAAAATTGTGTGTGCTCAATTGAAATATTTGTAATAATTGAAATAATCGGTTGAATGCAGTTTGTTGCGTCTAATCGCCCTCCAAGTCCGGTTTCAATAACACAAACCGTGCATTCTTCTTTTTTGAAATGCTGCAAAGCCATAGCAAATGTAATTTCGAAAAACGAAGGTTCAATTGCCTTTTTTTCTCGCTGGTATGAGGCACAAAAGTCAATCACAGCTTGCTCTGAAATCATTTCACCATTTACACGAATTCGTTCCCTAAAATCTTGAATATGAGGAGAGGTGAACAAACCTACTTTTTCGCCACTTTCTTTTAAAATAGAAGCGAGTAGGGAAGAAGTGGACCCTTTTCCATTTGAACCAGCAATGTGTATAAAACGGAGTTTCTTTTCAGGATTTTCAAGTTCGTCAAGAAGATGGATAATATTGCCTAAATCTGGTTTGTATGCTGCTGCTCCAATTGCTTGATAAGAAGGAAATTGCTGAAACAACCAATTGATTGTTTCTTGATAGCGATTATTTTCCATCTAATTTTACCGTGTAAAACATTTGTACAGGCTCAGATCCAGGAGATTTTGAAAATTTCACTTGACTTATTACAGCCGATTTCACTTGATTTATAATGCGCGCATCTGTTGTCGTTGTCTTAGATGTTGCAATGGCAGAAATTACGTTACCATTCGCATCAACGGTCAGTTTTAAGTAAATTATTTCGTCTCTATCGGATTCAATATGGTCAATTGAAACGTTGTTCAAACGCGTTCTTCCTTCACCATTTCCGTTACCACCAGGTCCACTTCCAGAAGGGCCAACTCCGTTACCGAAAGGACCACCTGAACCAGCACCACCTTTTCCACCAGTTCCACCTGAACCAAATGGATTATCAGATTTAGAAGTAGAAGATGACGTGTTTGTGCTGTTGTTGGGAGAATTGTGATTATCTGATTTTCCCGAGAAAATTTGATGAGCTGGATTTGAATGAGATGTTAAGAAATTTTCTGATTGTTCTTGAGGTTTATCAATTCGGTCGTCTGAAGGTGTTCCCCCTCCTTGTCCACCTAAATCGCCTTCTTTCACAATCTCAACATTTTCTACCTCGAACATTTCAATTACCTCGTCTGATTTCAAAGGAGGTAAATCTACGGGTAATGGCGGGGTAACCAAAAATGTTGTGAAATATGCCAATAAACCTAATAGAAGCAAGGAGATCGATGTACTCACTAAAGCAATTTTTTTATCCTTTTGGATTTCTACATTATCGATTTGAATTGCGAACATATCAGAAAGTTTTTAATGTATAAATTAAGAGCGTAACCTACTTGCTTAACGAAAAAGTGCAAATAAAGTTACGCTCGAATGCGATTGTTAGTTTTTATCTAGGAATCTGATTTTGTGGCAATGATCATTTTTAAATCATTTTCCATACCGATTCTCAATACATCCACTAATTCTTGAACTTGAGCATCAAATGGAATACGAACAACCACAGAATTGTCTCCTAATCGTTTGGTTTCAGCTAAAAGCTTCGATTCAATTTGATTAAAAGTCACCTCTTCCTTATCTACGAAGTACTTTTTTTCTTGAGTAATAGTCAAACTAACATGTTGTTTATTTGTCTTATCATTCGCTTTGGATTCCGGCAAAGGAACTTTAATTACGTTCGGATTCGCCAAAGTCGAAATAATTAGAAAGAATAACAACAAGAAGAACATGATGTCACTCAAGGCAGAAGTTGCCACCTCTGCATGAAATCTTCTATTTCGTTTGATTGCCATTGCTTGGACGTTGAATTAAGTTTACAAATTCTAAGTTCATTTTTTGAACTTTCAAAGAATAATTATCAATCATTCCATTTAACAAGTGATACGCAGCATAAGCGATAATACCAACCACAAGACCAGAACCAGAACTAATCATTTTTTCGTACAAACCACCTGATATATTTCCAATTGATACGTTTTCTGTTACCGAGATAGAGTAGAAAATTTTAATTACACCTGAAATAGTACCGATGAAACCTAATGTTGGAGCGATACCAGCGATAAGACCTAAATGGCCCATTCGTGTTTCCATTTTACCAATTTCAATGTTTACAACTTTATCCATGTTAGATTCAATTTCACTCATTGGACGTCCAATTGTAAGAACTCCTTCACGCAACACATTTCCGTAAGCAGTATTGTCTCTTTGTAAACTATCCAAAACTGGGGAAATATTTCCTGCTTGAAGATTTGTTTTTATTTCAGCCAAAATCGATTCGTTATATTTAGACATGCGTTTGATGTAGCGAAACTTTTCGATTGTGAAGACTAAAGTGTAAAATAAGAGTATTGCAATAGGAATTAAGAAGAAACCACCTTTTATCAAAAATTCAAATGCTGAAATTTCTTGAACGGTTTTAGGAGCAGCATCAACGGCAGCGGCAGCTGGAGCGCCTGAGTTTGATTCGATTTGTGCAATCACCAACGTTGTTGATAATAGAATACAAAATGTTACTAGGTATTTTAAACGCTTTTTCATCTCAAATTTATATTATTAGGTAAAATTAAAGAATCAAACTCTCGTCGCGATTTGATTAGTAATTAGATATCCACATACAATTGTTATCAGGAGAACCTGAAGGTAGAACGTGTGTGTAAAATTGGGTTACACTTAGAATAGAAATAAAACGCCTATTCCTGCGAAATAACCTATTAAGGCTAACCAACTAATGTTTTTGAGGTACCAGAAAAAAGAGATTTTTTCCATGCCCATGGCAACAACTCCAGAAGCTGAGCCAATTATTAACATAGAACCACCTGTACCAGCGGCATACGCAACAAAATGCCATATATTTGCATCAGGCGCATCATGAAACATACCAATGCTCGCAGCAACTAATGGAACGTTGTCAATAATTGCTGAACTTGCACCAAGCAAAGTAACAAAAACCTTTTCGGGAATTAATGTGTTCATTTGTTGCCCAAATCCCAAGATTAATCCAAGTGATTCCATCGCAGCAACCGTCATTAATATTCCCAAGAAAAATAATATAGATGGCATTTCGATTCGTGACAATGCTCTCATTGTTGGTCCTTGAGGGTGTCGAATATTTTGGCTTTCGTCAGGATTCGTAAATGATATTCTTCTTTTTGATACAACTTCTGATACAGTGGCAAAAATGGAAAGTGACAACATCATCCCAATATATGGTGGAAGATGTGTGATTGTTTTGAAAATGGGCACAAAAACGATTAATACTAATCCTAAACAGAGCATGAAAGGTCCAGATTTGGTTGAATGAATGTTTTCAATTGTTTCATTAACCGAACCTTTAAATACTGGCAAAAATGATCCAATCGATAATGGAACGAGCAAATTAATCAGCGATGGAATCCCAAGTAATAAAATCAATTTTCCGGTTGTAACTTTTCCAGCCATCCATAGCATTGTAGTTGTTACGTCGCCAATTGGAGTCCAAGCTCCACCTGCATTTGCGGCAATAATGATAAAGCCTGAATACCACATTCTATCCGTTTGTTCCGGAATTATTTTACGTAAGATTGTAATTAAGACGATGGTTGCTGTTAAGTTGTCAATTATGGATGACAAGAAAAATGCTAAAAAAGAAATCAACCATAAAAGTGTTCGTTTCTTCTTTGATCGAATGATTTTTTTAATTGTGTCAAATCCATCAAAATGATCGATCATTTCAACGATGGCCATGGCACCCATTAAGAAAATTAAGATTTCAGCAGTTTTACCAAAGTGATGCAGTAATGTTGTCTCAAGTAAATGCGCTCGTGCCTCGTGGTTTAAACCTGTAATTGAAATTAAAGAGGAACTGTGTGGGTCAAACCAATGACTGAATGAATCGATTCCTAAGGCAATAATAGTCCAACAAATGGCCATCATCAACAGGGCTGGAATCAGTTTGTCAATTTTTAGGCTATGTTCCAACGTGATCGAAACATAGCCTAAAATAAATGTAATAACTATAAGTGCCTCTAACAATTTATACCAATTGTTTCAATGCTATTTCAAATGCTGCTTTAGCAATTCCTGTTTTTCCTGGATTTTTAGCGTTGGCATCTTTCAATGCTGCTAAAATTGTATTACTTGTATCGTTAAAAATTCCTTCGTCGCTTATTGTTTTTAAGTCATTACTCATTAAGTAAGCAAATACACGAGCCATTCCGCAATTTGAAATAAAATCAGGAATTATTGAAATTGAATTATCTGCTTTATCAGCAGTTGGTCCAAAGAAAATTTGTGGATCTGCGAACGGAACATTTGCTCCAGAGGAAATAACCTCCATGCCACCAGCAATCATTCTATTTAATTGGTCTTCTGTAATCATTCGAGAACCCGCACAAGGAATAAATACGTGTGCATTTAAATCCCAAATACGTGCATTCATTTCTTCATATGAAATCAATGAAGGATGAGAAAGTTCATTTCCATTTTTATTTAAGAATAAAGCTTTAACCTCTTCGAAAGTGAAACCATCTTCATTTATTAAACCACCAACACGGTCAATGATTCCAACTATTTTAGCACCTTGTTGAGAAAGGTAATATGCCGCCGCAGAACCAACATTTCCCCATCCTTGAACGATAACTTTTTTTCCTTCAACCGAACCACCCCAAATGGAGTAAAAGTGTTTTATTGATTGCGCAACCCCATAACCAGTAATCATATCGGCAACAACATATTTGCGATCAATATCCGGTGTGAAGTTTGAATCTTCTATTACCTTCAAAACTCCTTGGCGCAATTGTCCAATTCGATTGATTTTTTGTGCTTCTCTTGGTTGGAAATGTCCATTAAATACACCTTCTTGAGGATGCCAAACTCCGCAATCTTCGGTCATTGGAATCACTTCGTGAATTTCATCAACATTTAAATCTCCTCCAGTTCCATAATAGTGTTTCAATAAAGGGGTTACTGCAGCGTACCATCTTCTTAAAACGCCTTCTTTACGCGGGTCTTTTGGATCGAAATTAATTCCAGATTTTGCACCTCCAATTGGTGGGCCAGCAACAGTGAATTTAACTTCCATTGTCTTAGCCAACGATTCTACCTCACGCTTATCAAGACCTGAACGCATGCGTGTTCCTCCACCTGCTGCTCCACCTCTTAATGAGTTTATTACAACCCATCCTTCAGCTTCAGTTTCAGCATCTTTCCATTCAAATACTATTTCAGGGCGTTTATTTTCAAATCGTTCGAGTAAATCTTTCATAATTCGTTTGTTTCTAAGGGCGCAAAGTTAATAAACAAATCTATCAGACCGTTTACTTTCCGTTCCCTAATTTGTGAAAATCTTAAATCGGTTTAGCCAGGGATGTGAAACACTCCACCAATCGTGTTCTTTACAGCTCCAGTTACACTGGATAATGCATTTGGTCGTTTGTCTAAATAAAGTGCGCCAAGATAGGCGAATACGATAGCTTCTTTAAAATCAATGATTTTTTGCTCAGGCAGAATGAGTTCGCCATTGAAATAATGTTGTATTCGTTCGATTAAAAAGCCATTTTTAGCGCCTCCTCCAGTAACAAGAACTGAGGATAAATTGACATTATTCAATACATTGCTTATTTGAATTGCAGTATGCTCTACTACTGTTCGTAAGTTATTTTCAATTTCTTTGTCAAATTTCAAAAGTGGATAGTAAAATTCTTCCAGCCATTCGGTTCCAAGTGATTTAGGTCCATCCAAATGATAGAAATCTAAAGAATTAAGCAAATCCAATAAAAAGAAATTTATTTCTCCTGATTTTGCCAAATTTCCATTTTTATCATACTCTAAATTTCGTGCATGTGCGAGTTTGTTTAAAGGTAAATTTCCCGGACAAATATCATAAGCAACAATTTCATTATCCTTTTTAAAAGACGCATTCGCAAATCCACCTATATTCAAAAATCCTTCGGCAAGTTCAGAAAATAGACCAAAATCACCTATTGGAACCAACGGAGCACCTTGTCCACCCGCTACAATGTCTTTCGTCCTAAAATCATTGATGACATTAAGTCCAGTTTCGTAAGCTAATGTTGACCCACAGCCAATTTGTAGGGTAAAACCATTGGAAGGTTGATGTAAAATAGTTTGTCCGTGACTTGCAACGGCATGGATATTATCTTTTTCAATCTTATTTTTTTGAATAAAATTTGAAACGGACTTCGCTAAAAACTTTCCAAATTCCTTGTCTAACATGAGAATTTGAGCAACAGAAAAATTTGGAGATTCCGTTAATTTTTGGAGTAAATCATCGGGAATCGGCACTGTATCAGAGGCTAACAGAACAAAATTGTCATTTGAATTGTTTGAAAAATCAAATTTGACGTGAGCGATGTCGAGTCCATCTAACGAGGTGCCTGACATTAATCCAATAATTTCGTAATTACTCATAACGTTTTAAAGCTGAAAAATAAAATTATTACCTTAAATTTGCAACGAGTACAAGATATAAATAAAACCAGAATATACTATGAACTTCGAATTAACAGAGGAACAATTAGCAGTTAAAGAGGCTGCAAGAGATTTTGCACAAAATGTATTGAAACCAGGTGTTATCGATCGTGATAATAACCAACGTTTTCCTGCTGAAGAAATTAAGCAATTGGGAGAACTTGGATTTATGGGAATGATGGTTAGCCCTGAATATGGTGGAAGTGGAATGGATACTTTATCGTACGTTTTGGCGATGGAAGAAATTTCAAAAGTTGATGCCTCAACGTCAGTATGTATGTCTGTAAACAATTCTCTTGTTTGCTGGGGACTTGAAAAATACGGAACAGAAGCGCAAAAACAAAAATATTTAGTTCCACTTGCGAAAGGGGAGAAAATTGGAGCATTTTGCTTATCTGAGCCTGAGGCAGGCTCTGACGCAACTTCTCAGCGTACAACGGCAATTGACATGGGAGACCATTATTTGTTGAATGGAACGAAAAACTGGATTACGAATGGTTCATCAGCTTCAACATATTTAGTAATAGCACAAACAAATGTTGAGGCAGGTCACAAAGGAATTAATGCCTTCATTATCGAACGTGGAATGGAAGGATTTATCGTTGGAGCGAAAGAAGATAAAATGGGTATTCGTGGCAGTGATACGCATACATTATTATTCAACGATGTGAAGGTTCCCAAAGAAAATAGAATCGGTGAAGATGGATTTGGTTTTACATTCGCAATGAAGGTTCTTGCTGGTGGTCGTATTGGTATCGCTGCTCAAGCGTTAGGAATTGCAGGTGGAGCTTTGGAATTGTCTTTAGCTTATTCTAAAGAGCGTAAAGCATTTGGAAAAGAAATTTCAAAACATCAAGCGATAGCGTTTAAATTGGCAGATATGGCAACTGAAATCGAAGCTGCAAAATTGTTGGTTTACCGTGCTGCCTTGGATAAAGACAATGGAAGAGATTATGGTCAATCAAGTGCAATGGCGAAATTGTATGCTTCTAAAGTTGCAATGGAACAAACGGTTGAAGCAGTTCAAATTCACGGAGGATATGGTTTCGTAAAAGAATACCATGTCGAACGTTTAATGCGTGATGCGAAAATTACTCAGATTTATGAAGGAACTTCTGAAGTGCAAAAAATCGTTATTTCTAGAGGTATTTTGAATGCTTAATGAATTCAAATGATACGAAAAGGGGCGACATGAAAATGTCGCCCCTTTTTTGCTTTAATTTTTGCTATAAGTAATTTTCTAACGATTCCAGACCAATTCCTCTAGATCCTTTCAAAAGAATTAATTTTTCTGCAAGATTCAGAGTTTGGAAATAAGCGATTGCATCTGCTTTTGTTTCAAAACGCTTTTCAAATGAATGTTGTTTCAAAGAATTAAAAATTGGACCAACAGACGAGCCATTTAGTTCTAAATTCTTCACTAAATCTGAAATTGCTTGGTGTTCTTTTATTGATTCTTCACCCAATTCAAGCATATCGCCAATAATGAAATATTTATTCGGGTGGTTGATCAGGGCAAAGCTTTCTAGCGCGGATTTCATACTTGTTGGATTCGCATTATAACAATCCAAGATTAATGTATTGTGATCTGTTTTTTTGACTTGAGAACGATTATTCTCTGGCGTATAATTGGCGATGGCTGCATTTATTTTCT
>JBDLVK010000035.1:0-7937 GCA_039804825.1 Bacteroidota bacterium | reverse complement strand
CGTGGGCGCTGTCGAATGGTGCTGTGCTACAATCCTCAGAAACAGAAAGCAATTCAGCGTGTAACACGACTTTAACGCAATCGGCGACCGTCGTTTATCACTTCAAAGGAACCTTGGGTGGAACAGGAACCAATCGCCGCGCTGGGATTCATTTCTACTGCAGCGATGCTTCTTTGCCGAACCGTGGCAATTCGTACTTGGTATATTGGCGCGTTGATACGGACAAATGTCAAATCTACCGTTCAACAAATGATAATTTAGTGCTGCAAACCAACGATGACGTGGTAATAGATCCGAATGTGGAATACGATTTTAAAGTGCTGTATTCGCCTGCAACTGGACTCGTTCAAGCGTTTGTGGATGATGTGCTTGTGTCTAGTTGGACCGATCCAAGTCCGCTAACTACGGGGAATTCGCTTTCATTCCGCAGTGGAAATGCAACATTCAAGGTAGATGATGTTCGAACCTACCTAGAACGCGGCAACAGTCAAACGATCACAATTGGTTCTTCGGCTTCCATGGTGCGCTATCAAAACCAAAATCCACTGACACCGAGTGCAGAACTCCTTTCACTAGTTGTGGACAATGCCAACAATTTTTCCGCAGTTTCAACGCTCTTGAATAACATCGATTGGACAAGTCCAGCTCCAGTGAACGTCAATGATGGTTTAGCATCCGACGTGGCTCAATTTGTAACGCCAACAGAAATCAGTGCGAATTGGACGACGAGTTCAGATCCACATTCAGGAATTGTTTCCTACGAAATGGCCGTTGGAACGAGCAGTGGAGCGCAGAACATTGTACCGTTTACAGCAATGGGAACACAGACCTTTGGAACCATTAATGGCTTGTCATTGACACTTGGACAAACCTATTACATCACCGTTCGAACCACAAATGGCGCAGGATTAACGAGTGTTTCAACGTCGAATGGTCAGCTCTTACAAGCTGCAACTGTTCCACCGCTTGCTAGTTTTACGCTTGCTGATTTTACCCTTTGTGAGGGCGATTCAATGCAGATCATCAATACCTCACAAGATGCGAGTTCGTATGTGTGGACAGCAAGCAATGGGACGTTTAGTGACCCAAGTGCCCAACATCCGTATTTCGTTCCAACAGCGTCAGGAACATGCCAGGTGACATTGCTAGCAACAAATTCTGCAGGAAACAATTCGACGACACAAACAATCAATGTGGTGGTGCTTCCGGGACCAATCGCCGCTGCGACCCCAGATGCCACAAATCTCAGTTTACCGAACGCCGTGGTATTGTTTGCGAATGCTAGTCAAAATGCAACGATTTACCAATGGAATTTTGGCGACGGAGAAAGTTCAACCGACGTCAATCCGTGGCACCAATACACCACTGCAGGAAGCTATACCGTAAGTTTGATCGCGCTTTCAGCTGGTTGTTCGAATGACACAACGTTTTTCACCATCAATGTTGGAAATGCAGGAATAGATGAGGGAATAGGTTCATCGATTTTGGTTTATCCTTCGCCCTTTGGTGCTTCGTTTAAGGTTAAGTGCTCTGGCGCTTCGAATGCCTCAGCGACCACAGTCCTGGAATTAGTAGATTTGAACGGAAAACGGATTCCGACGCACACCGAGCAGCAAGATCAAGCTGTTTTGGTTGAAGTTCCGACGAGTTTAGCGCGCGGTGTCTATTTGTTAAGGGTTCAAATAGGTGAGGAAGCGCACACAATTCGCCTCATTCACGAGTAGTTGGAGCATTGTTTTTCAAAGATTTAGCAGAAAAGCAAAAAGTTTCTTTTCAGAAAAATTGATAAAGAAAAAATAACTGTTATATTTGCACCCGCAAAACCAATGTAATGGCGAGGTAGCTCAGTTGGTTAGAGCGCAGGATTCATAACCCTGAGGTCGAGAGTTCAAATCTCTCTCTCGCTACAAGTGAAAGCCCAGTTGAAAGACTGGGCTTTTTTTTATTTGTTAGATTATCTTTCTTTTTTGCTTGATCAAAAAAGAAACAAAAAAATCAAGGCTGTGAAAACCTTCCTCGAAAACTACGTCTTCTTACGTATGCTCACCCCAAACTCCTTCCGCTATCGCGGTTCGTCAGACACGGGGTTCCCATTTACTTCTGAATGACTTGTTTTCTTTCGGTTGTTTTCAAGGCCATTTGTTCGATATGCTTCGCATCAACCCGATCATTTAAATTACTCTAGAAGCACAGTTCCGAAATTCACTTCATTAATAGTTTCTTTCTATAAACTAAATTAGTTTGGTTTAAAGAAATTTAAAGTCTAGCTATTCTAATGAATAGTTTGCTCGTAGTTGAAATCAGCTTCGGAGAGGCGTAATTTAAATTTGAAAAATTGTTTAGTTCTGCGGATTTGAAAGCGCCTTGTATAATTTGCTGGGGACCCATGTGTTGAAATTCAGTAAAAATTTAGCTACGCTGCTACTGCGTGGTGGAAGTGTTTGAGTTTCGCGAAAGCAGAAACGAGTTTTTCAAATTTACTGAATGAGACATGAATGGGTAAGCGAATTATGCACAGCGCAGGGCTCTTTTTAGCTTCGCTGCTACTGCGTGGTGTTACTTTTTCAGCTCCAGGAAAAAGTAAGAATAAACAATCATTTTTACCTCATTTCATAACCTTGAACACAAAAAAAATCCCCCGTTTTCACGGGGGACCTCCCTCTCTAATTCCCATCATCTGGTTCGCTAGGCACAACTCCTGTGCTCATGCCGTCAAGGTTTTCAGCTGCGTCGTTGCGTCGTAAACCTGTTGCGATGATTTTACGTGCAGCAAAATACTCGTTGAAGAAATCGGGTAGAGTGGGTTTCAACAAGCGAACCATGTTGTCGATTCGTTCTCTAACTAAGTCATCGATTGCTTGCGCTTTTACAGCTAAAGAGCTAGTGATGCTTTTGCGTTCAACGATGGCGCTGCGCGGTTTTGAAATGATTGCTGTGCTTTCTTCGATCAATTGTAGGATTTCACTTACACGGTTGGCGCTCATGCCAAAAGGTTCCAATGAACTTCCTGCTGCCACTAAATCTTCTGCCACTTGTTTGATGTGCGTTTTAAGCATGTACGCATTCATTTTGCGCAAGGTGGAATCTGCGTAGTTGTTGCGAATGCGTAAACCCGGATCGTTCAAATCTTTTGCCAGGGCTTTGAATGCACTGTGGACCTCTACAATTGCCGGATAGAGCAGACTCAACTTTTGTGTTTTATAGCTCGAAACACCAAGTGTTTTTGACGCTTGTAAAACTGCGGCTGCATTGATGTCATTGAGTGCAGTTTCTAGATCGCTAACTACGCTTACCAACTTTGGAATCCCTGCCCATTCCTCTTCGTGTCGTTTGCAGGTTTCTAAAACTACCACATACATGTTGATGCGGTTTGCTACTGACTTTTTCATAACTCATCGTATTGTGTTTTCATCGAATGGTTCCTGTTCATCGTCTCCCTGGCGCCCGGGAGTTGCTCTAATGTTACCATCCAATTTAAACTGGTTAGTAATTGTAAAAGCGAATTGAAAAAAGCGTGCCAAATTAAGTGTTAACGAATGTTAAAACGCTGTTTTCGAGTGTGTAAGGCGGTCTGGATTGAGTAAACGGTATGAATTACCAAACGAAAAACAAATCAGAAATCAATTTTCACGCTCTTCGGGTTACTTTCCACTTCATTCGCGCTTTGTTTCTTTTCGTTCGCGGTACTTTTCTTTTCATTCGCGTTTCCTTCCCTTGCGTTCGGGAGGATTTCCCTTTCGTTCGCGATCTGTGCTCGTTCATTCGGAATAGGATCCTTTGCGTTCGCCTTTATTTACCTTTTGTTCGGGGAACTTTCCGCATCATTCGCGGTCCAATCCCTTTTGTTCGGGTAACGTTCATTTTCGTTCGGGATTGTCACAAATTCATTCGGGACAAATTCTCACGCGTTGGGGAAATGGTTCGATGGTTTCTAAGTAGAGGATTTTTGATTGGATAGGAAGGTAGAAGGGATGGGAGTCTTAATAGTTTATTTCAGTTGGAATGTCAAAATCAAATCTTGTTTCATGTTTATTTGTCAGGATCATTTTTTCGGTGCATTTGCACGAAACCTGTGCCGAGCGTTAATGGAAAAATAAGCCATCCCAATAACATCGCATATAGAAAATCTTTTGCTGTCACTTTTGTTTCTGAAATACCAAAAGTCATCCCATGACAAAACAATGTGGAGAAGAACCAGTAAAATAGAATAAAAGGAATCATTGTTTTTAAAGTTTATAGGATTAAAAAATAAACGTTTTAATATTTAAAAGAAGAGAAGTGGTCTTTTGAACGATCAAGTTGTTTATGTGAATTAATCTCTTTTAATTAGAATACAGAAGTGGTTGAAAGTAACAATCGTGCTTATTTTAAAATTTTGTTGAACCGATTTCTGTAAATAAAAAAAATAATACTGTGCCTATTAAAACTAATTTTGAATTGAAAAAGTTTCTATACGCCTAGTTTTCATAGCTTTTAAAAACGCAATAACAAGCCTGAAATATACTAGAAGGTGTACGGAAATGTCGAAGTGGGAGATTGTTAATAGGACTCACTTTTAAGTTGCCTTGGTCCAGAATGGTTCGTGATCATCAATGCGGCAGCTCATTAGTTTTCTTAGCCTGTTCATCCATCCTCGTCAGTCGCAACTAAATCATCCCCATCGAATCCCAAATAAGGTATGCAATGGAAGCTAGTCCCTCACTCACTCGCATTTTTTTTTGCTGGGGGTCTGCCGCTGCTTGTGTTAGGCTCACCTGCTAAATCGCTCAGACTTGGGGCTTCTCGGTGTTTTTGATAATTCCTCTTTTCTGCTGTTTTCTTAATTTACTTTGCTCAGTCTTGGTTACATGTAAGACCACAATTTTATTGTTTTTTATACTCACAGATTTTAAAATAATTGCATCTAATACATTTATTATAATTAATCATATGTTTAGGTAAATGATAAATTTCACTTGGTTCTAAAGAATCCACTGCATTATATGTGTCGACAATAATTGACTTATTCGAATCAGTTCTCTTTACAGGAAAAATTCTATAGTTATAAATTTTATGATTACCATTTTGGTCTTTCTTCACGAACCAATAAATTACATACACTTCGTTAAATGCGAATTCATCTAAACCATAAAGATAAGTTAGCGCTTGGATTTTATGACTGTAATAGAGTTCAGTAAGTTCTTCGAATTTCTTAAAAGTAAATTTTTCTTCTACGGCAAAATAACTATGCTCATCTTTGAATATATAATCTGGAATGCCTGCTAACTTACCTTTTTTACTATAATAAATCACGGGTTTAATTGTTCCATGACCTTGCGCAATCGCCTGGGCTTTTAGAATTCGAGCAAAATCAACGTAGAAATTTTTGAACTTGGCATTCATTTTTTGTTCTTTTGCTTCTCTTCTATCAGCAAGCCTTAAAAGTCTTTGTTTGTTGTGTTCATTTATTCCAAAAAAAACATTTTCTTGCTCCTCAATGTTTAAATCATATTTCTGATTCAAAAAGTAACTTGCCGGGCAAAAAGCAAAATTTGCTAAATCTGTTGCAGTATGTGTATTCTTTTTCTTCCACTTTTTTATTTCCAAAGGTAATTCGGTCATTTCCAATTCTGCTTTCAAAAGTCCTCTAAATCGTAAATTGATTAGCTGGTTTCGTTCTTGTATGTATTGATCCTTAAAATCTTCTGACCATTTACTATTCCAAGTTTTTTTATAATAATATAGAGAGTCATTTGAAGGGTAAAATGCTAAATAGATGTTATCTAACGTCTCTTGTCTGTAATTGAGTTTTTTTGAAATATATTTTTTTAATAATTCAAGACTTCCCTCTGCGAATAACCATGTTATTCCTTCTTTATGATAGAAGTGTTCTTTGCTCAAGCAAATCTCTAAAAAAAATGCTTCTAAAAATATCCGATCACGGCCTAATTTGAATTTATATTTTAAAATGAAATCAATAAAGCTTTTCTCATGGATCCAAATTTTCTTTTCAATCTCGAAAACAGAATATAAAAAAGAGCTTTCTCCATTTGCCAACAGCCAGTCCATGTATTCATCAAAAATAATTTTCCCTTTTGATTTCCAAATATCATAAATGAAATCTTGGTAGGCTTCTATTTGACAGTCTATTACTAATGGTTCTTCGGTACTAAGTGTTTTGTGATAGGCTCGCTTTCGGTTGTAGACACTTTTAAAACTCAATATTTGCTCAACAAATTCCAAATTGTTTTGCCAATATGACCTATTTACACTTATCAATTGTTTTATATCTTCTACTTTTCCATTTTTTAGTAGCCATTTCAAATCATCATTTATTGTCAAGTCGTTCTGTGCCATGATGTAGTAGGTTAAAAATTTTGAATAACTTGACTCACTGTATAATCTCCAATTGGATTTGATCTGATTAACGAATTCTTCATTGAAGAAAAGGTTCCTGTCTTCAAGAATAAAATTAATTGTTGAATCGTTACCATTATTAATTAACCAAATATATTCTTTGTTGTCTTCTGTCGCCTCATTGCTTTTTATTCTAGCTATCATAAAATCATAAACGACTTTTTTTTCAATGAATAGATTTATTAAACTTGAAGGATTAAAATCTTTTGAGAACTCACTTTCATAAATCCAATTGTGATCTATTTCTAGTGTTTTTTTTAGAAGTTCTGTATTTATTGTTTGTTTTTGCTCATAACTCAATTCCTTACGGCTTCCATAAATAGAAAACATTAAAGATAAATACCCCTTATATTTTCTATGTTTTAACCATACGTCAAAATAAAAATCCGCTACTACCTTTAAATAATTTTCAGTAATTCGTTGGTAGAGATTTTGGTCAGAACTGTAACGAAATTCACGGCGGTTGCATGTGTTGGCCAAATATTTTATGAAATCTTCATCTTCGAGCCAATTCTCTTTATTTGTCTCAATAATTTTTGCTAAAAGCTTCTCATCACAAATTCTGAGAAGCATTTCTACTTCCGCACAGTATCCTAAGTATTTTTTGTTTCGCCATTTTTCAAAAAGCAAATCGCTTAATGCTTCGCTCTCTTTCCATACAATGACTCCGAGTGCATCAAGTCTTTTCCTGGCTTTATCTTCTTGAATTTCATCGATTGAAATTAAATCTCCCTGTTTCGGTAATCTATCAATATTACGACCCAGAATGAAAATTGATTTTCCATCAAGAGTTGACGCTGCGCCAAAACCTTTTGCCACATCGAACCATTTTATTACACCGTAATTTTGCTCGCCCATTTTTTCTTTTAAAAAAAAGTATATCGTGGAGTTCAGAATCTCGAAAGGCTAACTAAACGCTTATGCCATAGAGTTAAATATAGTTCTTTATTTTATATTGATTTTTTATCCTCTTGTTTCATAAACGAAATTGGCGTCAAATCAAGCATGAGTTTTTGCAGTAATAGCTGATCGTTTTCATCAAAACCAGCATTGGCCATTGCTTCGATAAGTTCGTCTTGACGAGGCTGTCCAAATGTGAGTCGATAATAGGCTAAAACGGTGAGCATGTTTTGATATTTCTCAATGTCTTTACTAAATGAATAGAGTGGAACAATGCGTTCAATAGAAAATCCATCAGTTGTTTCGATGTGCCAACATGGAATTAAATCACATGGAAATTGAGCTTTTGAACGTTCGCTTTTTTCTGCTAACGTAAAAAGTTGGTCCCACAAATGATCTGAATTGTTAAAGGTTAATTGCTGTTTAAATTTAGCAGCAACATTTAAGCGAATTACATGACCTTTAAATCGGTGAATTCTGCCTTCTCGTTGTTCAAAGTCAATTGGATTTGAAGGTAAGTTTGGAAATAACGCTCATGTTGACCACCCCAAAACGGTTTAAGCTGACCACCCTAAAACGGAGCATACTGACCACCCCAAAACGGAGTATGTTGACCACCTAAAATCAAACGATTTTCGAGA
>JBDLVK010000034.1:0-12597 GCA_039804825.1 Bacteroidota bacterium | reverse complement strand
CACTGAATATTGAATTACTTGATTTTCAAGAGATGGTGTTATCATCTGAAGAGTATATTTATTCCCCTTTGGGTGGTGAAAGTCTAAAAGTGTTCTATCGTTATCAGCGAGCGAATACAGGCTATGTAGATTCGATTCGTCAGAAACTGGAAGGAACTTGGCGCACAGCGAGCAATGAACCAATTGATTTTAGGAATGATTCTTTTGCAACACTTCATTTAGTCAAAAACAAGGAAATTCCTGACTCATTGCAAAATCAACTTAAACTTGAATTTTTCCCAAAGAATGTTGGAGTAGGCATGTCCTATTCCTATTCTGTTTGGTCTAACAATCAAACCTATTCAGACGGATTTTTCTTAAGTGACACAACGGTTAACATCGACTATCAGCGGCAATTACTATATTTTCCAGGTGAAGAAACAGCAGTGTATCAGTTTGGTTTCACTGAGTCCGATGAGCTTGTTTTAACCTTCGTAAAAACCATTCCATCTAATGATTGAAAAAACGAATTTTCAACTGGTCAATAGTTTCAGTGAACTTGTGGAAACAGTGTTTGAAGGAGAAATAAATGCCTTGTGTTGGTCGCGCGAGTTAAAAGGGAATTACGCTGAAATCATCGAAAAAGTGGGAGTTGAGGACAAGTTGCATG
Source organism: Bacteroidota bacterium (assembly GCA_039804825.1). Classification (GTDB taxonomy): domain Bacteria; phylum Bacteroidota; class Bacteroidia; order Flavobacteriales_D; family Crocinitomicaceae; genus M0103. The sequence goes on along the minus strand of JBDLVK010000034.1, from coordinate 11,948 downwards.
TGTTGGAACCCGAGGAATTGAAAAGTTTAGAATTAAGCGCTGAAGGTCAATTGGCCCGCGAACAAATTTTAGCGGATTTTGAGGCTTTATCAGCTTTAGGAGCATCGCCGCTCATTAACATTATTCACCAATATGAGCGCGATGATGCCTTTCCTTTTTTTCCAACGGATGTGTATTCGTTCCATGCCGATCGATCACCGATTCCATTTTCAACCTTTTTGTGCACGTATTTTGGCGCTTCAAGTGAGTTTGTTTCAAATGATCAAGCCACTCAAAAAATACTGATTCCTGAAATACGCGCAGAACTTCTAAAATTGCACGGCGGAAATGAAGAAGGATTCAGTGCGTTTCTAGAAGAAAATTTCTTTGACTTGCATTATCAAGCAGATGAGCAGGCAGAAATCATCAATTTGGGAAAAGGAAATCTGTGGCGTTTAGCCATCGATCATCCGGAAAGTAAGGTTTTACCATGTATTCATCGTGCTCCTCTTGAAAATGAAGGTGAACCGCGTTTGATGCTGATTTGTTGAGCTACTGCAATCATTTTAGCGCCAAAACTTATAACTTTGCACCAAAGATTCACTTTTCATGAGATATACACGAAATAGTGAACGAAAAAAGCGTAGCAATGATTGAAAAAGGTGATAATTATTGGACTGTTTGTTTGGATTGCCAGGGAAATGGAAAAAAACACGGTAAAATCACCAAGAAAGAGCGTTATCGCTATCAAAAAGCACGTGAAATCTTTGAACAATCAAATAGACTTGGAGAAATTCCTGTTCCACCAAAAGGACAACTAGAAACCTGTGCGTTTTGTAGTGGTTCTGGACTTGTACGTGCCAATAACTATCCAATTGCAGATGCATCGAAATTTCCACATGTCGCGATAATTGGCGGAGGAATTGGTGGTGTTGCTTTAGCCGTAGCTTGCTTGCACCGCGGAATTCCATTTACCCTTCTTGAACGCGATGAAAACTTTGCTGTTCGCTCGCAAGGTTATGGTTTGACTTTGCAACAGGCGAGTAAAGCCATTGAAGGGTTTGGATTGTTTAAACTCGAAAAAGGCTTGGTTTCACGTTGGCATGTTGTTCACAATCCTGAAGGAAAAGTTGTGGGTGAATGGGGCGCAAAAAAATGGTTAAAACCTGATGAACAAGCCTATTCGAAACGCACAAATGTTCATATTCCGCGTCAAGCATTGCGCTTAGCCATGTTGGAACAGTTGAAAGGACATCCATCAGTGAAATGGGGACATCAATTAATCAGTTTTCGAGCAACGGAAGGCAAACAACAGGAACTGACTGTTCAGGTAAATGGAGAAGTGAAGCACTTATATGCTGATTTAATTGTTGGTGCAGACGGAATTCGCAGTAGTGTGCGCAAACAACTTATTGGCGAGGAACGAACTCCCTTGCGCTACTTGAATTGCATTGTGATTTTAGGAATTTGTGCAATCGATTCCTTGAAAGAACTAAATAGTCCATTGTTCGATTCGGAAACGGTCTTTCAAACAGCAAATGGTCACGAACGCATTTATGTCATGCCTTTTTCGAAGGAAGAAGTGATGTGGCAATTGAGTTTTCCGTTGAACAAAGAAATCGCGAAAGAATTAAGTGCAAAAGGTCCAGCAGCCTTGAAAGAAGAAGCAATACGTCGTACGCCGTGGCACAGTCCAATTCCGGAATTGGTGAAAGCAACACCTGAAGCATTGATTTCTGGTTATCCAGCATACGACAGAGAGATTTTATCGCCAGCGCATTTTGATCAAGCTGGTGCAGCAACGTTGATAGGTGACGCGGCACATCCGATGAGTCCGTTCAAAGGTCAAGGAGCAAATCAAGCCTTGTTGGATGCCTTGATGTTGGCCAGAATGATTTACAATGAATGTAGTGCGCATGCAAATTGGCGAGAAACAGGTTTGCGGTCACTGATTTTAGCACCTTTTGAGGAACGCATGTTGGAACGCAGTGCACCAAAAGTAAGGGATTCTGCTGCAGCGGCTGATTTTCTGCACACGGATGTGGTGTTATTGGAAGGCAATGAAACACGGGGTGGGCGGTATAAGAGAAGTTTATCTTAGAACCTAGAGATAGAAGTTAGAGTTAGAAGATAGAAGTCAGAGTTTGAAATTAGTTTGAAGTGGTTTTTCGTTTCAGGGTAGTTAATTTCAAGGTGTTTTGATTCAGCTAGCTGGTTCATTGATTATGATCCAGGATGTTTTAGTAGTTTTAGCGTTAAATTGTGCATAATGAAACACCTGTTGTATAAATTCTCTATTCTTTCTGCAATTTTTCTGGCATCCTGTTCGAATGATGCAAATCAAACAGATGCATCAACTGATTCGAGAGATCGCATAAAAATAGGAGAGAAGGAGTGGCTGATCGAACTTCCAGCGAATTATGTTTCCTATGCGAACATGCCTGAAACGACGGAACAGAATAATACGTGCGGTAAATTGACGAGAGCCAAAACCATTCAGCTGTTAAAACTGCAAGAAAAAGATACAATTTGGAAAGATCCATTACCGAACAGTTTTTATGTGTTCATCGTGCCGCAAGAAGGAATGAAAACCACGAAAAAAGCGTGTGTTCAAGATATGATTGAAGCATATGCAGGATTGATTTCGATCAATGGAAATTACACCTATCAACACAAAGAATCGGAAGTGAAACTGGATGGTATTCCCTTTTCGCTAGTAGAGAATTCACTCATGGATTCAACTGGTAAATTTTCACATGGCGATTTGCAATTTATTGGCATTGTTTCGAACCATTGGTTGCAAATTCAATTGAGTTTCAATTCCATCAAAGCACGCGATTATTTGAAGAAACTAGCAATGGCTTCAGAGTTTGAGGATTAGGTAATAAACATAGTATAAGCCGAAGGTCCTTTAATTTCGGGTGAAAATAAAAAATAACCGTTATTATTGTAGTCACTAAAACCATTTAAAGAATAATCAAACATGACCAAACGACAACTAAGAAAAGCCGCATACAAGGCAATTGTAACTGAAAATAAATCACATCAGCAAGCATTTGACGAATTGAGTCAAGGCAGTTCAGTTGATTTGGATGAATTAGCCAATGAACTTTCACAGGTTCCGAGTCCATCGAAAAACAAGAGTCAACAACTCTTACGATATGCTTTTATTGCAGATCTTTTGTTAATCATCCTCATTCGAATAGTAGTGATTTTAGGATTGGATTTCCAAATCAGAATCGATCCAATTTTCTTGTTGTTAGTTATTATCCTTGGGTTATTCGCACCTGTATACGGAATCGTTGGAGTTTTAACATCGCGCATTCACTTTTACAGAACAACCGCCATGTTGATAGGCTTGAATATGTTTCGATCGATTAAAGACATTAACCAGGGAGCTGATCCAATGGCTTTATTGGTTTTTTTGCCGTTTGTTGCAGCAATAGCTTTAGGTCTTTTTATACCAACAAAATTGAAAACGCCCTATACGAAAAACAGAATCAAAGAAGAAGTAGATGGCGTCACAAAATCACGTTATGAGTACATTTTCGAAAACAACAAATTACCAGGAAGCAGTGAGTTGATTGATGCTGATTTGGTTTGATAAGACTAAAATTTGAATCGGAATATTTTATCTCTTCACCTCAACGGTCTATCTTCTAACTCTAACCTTTAACTTCTAGCTCTACGATTACGCTCCTTCATAATCAACGACAACTCACGTCCCGTTTGTCCAGCAACCGATGTGTTTTCATCCGCGCGGCGTAGGAGGTAAGGCATCACTTCTTTGATTGGACCGTAAGGAACATATTTCGCAACATTGTAACCCAAATGCGCTACGTTGTATGAAATGTGATCACTCATTCCCAACAATTGTGCGAAGTAAATGCGTTTATCATCTGCTGCAATTCCGTGTTTTTTCATCAATTCTGCTAATACTTCAGCACTTTGCTCGTTGTGTGAACCAGCGCACAAGGCCAAAGTATCAATGTTTTCAACGATTAATTCCAATGCAGCATTGAAATCCTTGTCGCAAGCAGCTTTATCAGGTTGAATTGGCGACGGATAACCTTTTTGAGACGCACGATCACGCTCTTTTTCCATGTAGGCACCACGCACCAATTTGATTCCATAGTGGATGTTGTTCTCACGAGCAACCGCAATTTCTTTTGCTAAATACGCCAAACGGTCGTGACGATACATTTGCAAGGTGTTGTAAACAATCGCTCTTTTCTTGTTGTATTTCAGCATCATGTCCAAGGTGATTCGGTCAATCGTATCTTGAATCCATGTTTCTTCAGCGTCGATGAACACTGGAACATCATTGTCGTGAGCTGCTTTGCAGATTTTGTCGATGCGATCAATTGTGTGTGTTAATTCCAATTTTTCCAAATCGCTCAATTCAGCTTTCGGATCATTTGCTTTTTCAAGAATTGCGAAGCGTGAAATCCCTGTAACTTTGAATACACCAAATGGAATTTTAGGATCTTTTTTCGCGGCATGTATCGTTTCAATGATTTCTTGAACCGTTGCATCGAAGTCCTCATCGCTCGTTTTTCCTTCAATCGAATAATCGAGAATCGTTCCAACACCATATTTCGCCAACAAATCAATTGTAGGCTTACATTCTGGAATCGTCTCACCACCACAAAATTGCTTGAAAATAGTTTTCTTGATAATGCCTTTAATTGGCAAGCCAACGTTTAAAGCAGTGTTAGTAGACCATTTTCCAACTTTCACCATTGTTGGGCTTCCGATGATTTTAAACAACCAATAGGCTCTGTTTAAATCTGCATTCGATTTGCTTTTGAATGCTATCTCTGTATTGTCGAACGAAATCATAGGGTAAAATTAATGTGTTTTGGTAGATATGATACTTAATTATTCATTTTTTCTTTTTTGCTTGATCAAAAAAGAAACAAAAAAATCAAGGCTGTGAAAACCTTCCTCGAAAACATACGCATTCTTTCGCATGTTCACCCCAAACTCCTCCTTCGTCGTCAAACACCGGGTTCACATTTACTTCAGAAATGCTTGTTTTCTTTCGGTTGTTTTCAAGGCCTTTTGCTCGAAATGCTGCCCCGAAAAGTCGGGGCGCAAGCGCGCATCAAGAAAATCCGTTAAAAGAAATTAGACGCACTTATCCAAAGTTCTAAATTATCACAAATCACAAATCACGAATCAAGAATCACAAATCCTGAATTATAAATCACGAATTATAAATGCTTTCTTATTTTTGTCAAAAATCCAAATCATCCGAATGCACACATTCAATTCTGAAGCATATACCATCGAAGTTGGACCGATTGAAGAATCGTCGTTTAACTCCGTTTTACTGAACAATTACGCCAATTCTAAAATTGTAATCATCGTTGACGAAAATACCCATGATGCATGTTTAGAGTATTTGTTGACGACTTTTGATGCCTTGAAAGAGGCGGAAGTGATGCTTTTACCAGCTGGAGAAGAGAATAAGGTGATGGAGGTTTGTTTTCAAGTTTGGGAAGCACTTTCAGAATACCAAATTGGCCGAAAAGATTTGATTATTAATCTTGGTGGCGGTGTTGTGACGGACATGGGTGGATTCATCGCGTCTATTTTCAAACGTGGAATCGATTTTATTCACCTTCCAACTTCCTTATTAGCCATGGTAGACGCAGCAATCGGCGGTAAAACAGGAATTGATTTGGGGCCGTTGAAGAATCAATTGGGTGTTTTTGCGCATCCGAAACATATTTATGTCGATCCAATTTTTCTAGGAAGTTTGCCTCCTGAAGAATTTTTGAACGGATACGCCGAAATGTTAAAGCACGGATTGATCTACGACAAAGCGTTGTGGGATAAGTTGAAAGTAATGAATGATTTGGCTCAACTCGCTGACATTGAAGTTTTAATGCAATGTATTGCTGTGAAACAAACGATTGTTGAGCAAGATCCTACGGAAAAAGGAATTCGTAAAGTGCTGAATTATGGTCATACTGTTGGTCATGCGATCGAAGGTTTTTTCATGGATAAAGATCCAATAGCGCACGGACACGCAGTTGCAATTGGCATGTTGGCCGAAGCACACATTTCCATGAAGCGAACTGTTTTAGCAAAAGAAGCCTTTCATGAAATTGAGACGATTATCTTGCAACATTTCCCAATGATTCACCTTGAAGAAGAGGATATTAAGGAAATAATTCGATTGACGTTGCACGATAAGAAAAATGAACAGAACAAAATCAATTGTACGTTGTTATCTGCTATTGGTGACTCATTGATTGACTGTTTTGTTTCGGAAGAAGAATTGAATGAAGCACTAAACTACTTGACAATTTATAAGATTAATTTAAACTAAAAACGATGTTAATTACTATTCTCTTATTGATTTTTACGGTGATTGTAATGCCGATTGTTTCCTTTTATTTCGGTACGCCATTAAATACCTTGCAAGTCGAAGTGCTTTGGTCAACCGCTTATATAGTAGCAGGAATCGTCGCATATTGTTTCGTAGTGGGAGAATTAACGATGAACAATTCGCAAGTGGATAAATTATGGTCAATAGTGCCGATTGTTTACGTTTGGAACATGACCATTTTGGGCGGAATGAACGAACGCATGCTGTTGATGTCTGTTTTGGTGACCATTTGGGGAAGTCGTTTAACCTTCAATTTTGCCCGAAGAGGAGCGTACACATGGCGTTTTTGGGCAGGAGAGGAAGATTACCGTTGGGAGGAGTTACGTAAGCGTCCAGGATTCAACAACCGCATCGTTTGGATGATTTTCAACTTATTCTTCATTTGTACCTATCAAAATGTGTTGATTTTCTTATTTACCTTGCCGATTTTAACGTCGTTGGGTAACTATACAGCTCCATTGATATGGGTTGATTATTTATTGGCTGCATTGTACGTTGGTTTTGTAGTAATAGAATTCATTGCAGATCAGCAACAATACGATTTTCAAACAGAAAAATACCGCAGAATCAATAATAACTTACCATTGGACGAATATGTTCATGGCTTTGTTCGAACAGGCTTGTGGTCAAAAGTACGTCATCCGAATTATGCGTCTGAGCAATCAATTTGGGTTGTGTTTTACTTGTTTAGCGTTGTTGCGACAGGTGAGTGGATCAACTGGTCGGTTGCAGGATGTATTTTATTGATTATCCTTTTCAAAGGAAGTTCAGACTTCTCAGAGGATTTATCAGCGAAGAAATATCCAGAATACAAAGAATACCAAAAACGCGTTCCGAGATTTATTCCTTTTACAAAGTTCTAATAGATTTTTGTAGTCAGAGTTAGAAGTCAGAGTTAGAAGTTAGAGATGGAAGTTAGAATGCACACAGTCTAAAATCTTTTTAGGATGATTATTACTGGTTTTTTAAGCGAATTAACTTCTGTTTGATTTCTTCTAATTTTTGAACGAGAGAATCGTTGTTTTCAAGAGCCTCAGTCAACTGTTGATTTGAATTCGCTGATTCCTTTGAATCATTCACTGCTTGTTTAGATTTAAGCGCTTTTTTCGCTCCTTCCAGCGTATAACCGTTCGTTTTAACTAAATGATAAATCTTGTTAAAATTTTCAATGTCCTTTGGTGTGAACATTCGGTTGCCCTTTTTGCTTTTCTTAGGTTGAATTAAATTGAATTCTTTCTCCCAAAACCTTATGAGAGAAGTGTTTACGTTGAACATGTCAGCTACTTCGCCGATCGTGTAATAAAGCTTCGTAAGTTGTTTAATATCGATTTGTTCCAAAACCTTGAATTGAATTAATCCCGAAAATAGTTATATTTTTGCAACCGCAATGCAAGGTTATTCATTCATAGTAAAATATTTGTTGTTGTTTGTGTGTTTTAATTCTTTAAGCGCCTTTACGCAAACGACTGGAAACGATACGCTTGTAAAAACGGTTGGTGATTCGTTAACCGTCTCAGATACTGTGAAACCTAAGAATAGCGAGCAAATCGATCAAATTGTTTCTTACGCTAAAAAATTCCTTGGGACACCCTATCGTTATGCTGGAACAACGCCTTCTGGATTCGATTGTTCAGGTTTCATTTCTTACGTTTTTGGAAATTTTGGGTTTAGCTTGGTACATTCAAGTTATGGAATGGCTGAATTTGGTGAAACAGTGAAACTTGCAGATGTTCAAGCGGGCGATTTGTTGTTTTTTAAGGGTAGTGATGTTCATTCGACACGCGTTGGACACGTTGCGATGGTAGTTGAAGTAACTCCTGATGCGATAAAAATGATTCATTCTTCAACATCTCGTGGTGTTGTAATCGAAAATTTCAAAACAAGCAAATATTTCATTGCACGTTTTATTAAGGCAAAACGCTTGGATTACGGAGTTCCTTTAGAGAAGTGATTAGTCACTAGAATAGGAATTCTGATACTAAAATCCACAAAAAAACCGTGATCTTTAGCTTATACCAAAAACCACAGTTTACAATAAAATTAATTAAAGCGATTTTGCTTAATCTTTTTCTTCAGATGATTCGCCTTTAGAAATATACGTTCCGTTGGCATCAAAAAGTACATCAAAATGCATTTTCCCTTTGGATAGTTCCGCTTCGTAAGTTAATTTGCCTGAAGCATCAATAATTTTGGCTGCTTCTGATAATTTATAATCAGGGAAGGATTTTGAACAATATTCCGTGATTACAATCGGTAGGGCTGCGGTTTGGATTTCTTGTTCTTCTTCCATAAAAGTACCATCATTACTGAAATTGGCAGACATTTCTATCTTGTTCATTTTAAATTCAGCTTCAAATCCATTTACTTCTTTTTCCCAATCGAGTACCTTTGCCGAAGGGTATTTTTTTGAAAAGACATCTTTTACAGATTGAGGAACAGTTTCTTTAGATGATTTTTGAGCATTGGAACAACCTAAAGTAAATAAGCCAATACTGATTAAAATTACATGTTTCATAGTTCTACGTATTTTAAATTGTTCTTCAAAAGTAATGGTCAATTCTAAAGAGAATCTTTGCGAACCATTTGTTTTCGTAAGAATTGAATGATTAAAATGCCAATCATTAATATCATTGCGAATAATGATGCATTCAATGTGCCAAGTTCAAAGCCGCCTTTAGATATTGGTTTTGTTAAGAAATCTCCAAATGTTGCTCCGAAAGGTCGGGTAAAAATAAAGGCAATCCAAAAAAGAATTATGTGGTTGATATTGGTTAAATAATGTAGGAAAACTACAAGTAAAATTACCGTTCCTGTCACTAATGCTCCCATTACATAAGACAAACCAACAATATCAATTAAATAGTCTCCAAATGCAGTTCCGAGGCTATTTGAAAATAGAATTGCCATCCAAAAAAAGACTTCTTTGTTGCGATCATAAATGGGGAAAATTGTTAAGTTTTTGAATTTATATTTCCATACGAATAGGGTAATCAAAAGTCCTATCAATAAAAATAAACTTCCAGCTGTGTATCCAAGTCCTAAACTCCGATCAATGAAATCGGAAATTTCAGTACCTAAAGTTGTTGTTGCGGCTGTTACGAGCCAAAACAATGGTGGAATATGTTTTTTTATGGCTAATTGAAGAGTAAGAACGACCAAGAAAAAGGCGAGAGTTATATAAATTCCTGTCGAATAGCCCAAATTTAAGGTTATTGACAAATAATCTCCAAATGTTTCCCCGAGAGTGGTAGCAATAATTTTTAGAACCCAAAAAATCAAGGTGATTTGGGCAACTTTGTTCACTTTTTCCATAACTTTTCTTTAAAATTTGTAATTGTACCCAATGCGAATCACTTGTGTTTCATAGTAATCAGTGCTTACATAACTGAATCCATTTCCTTGAATTTGTCGTTTTATAACCATTGTGTTTAAAAGGTCAGAGGCATTGAGGAAGATTTCTCCTTTGTCCTTTTGAATGAATTTTTTAACACCTAGATCTAATGAAAAACGTGCTGCAATTTTTCCTTGCGGAATTAAATCTGGGGCTAAATAAACAGCTGTTAATTGCGCATCAATTTTCTTTTTAAAATGGAATACGCCATTCAATTTCGCATTGCCAGAATAGATCTCTTGTTTGGCTGAAGTAAAGTTGTTTTGAACGGGATAAAAATTGACCACTGAAAAAGCATTTATTTGATTGTGATAAGTATTCATATTGAAGTTTAAACTCAACCATGGTGCTATTTTCTGAGTTAAAACAATTTCTAAACCTGTATTAAAACTTTTATTGACATTTTGAAAAATAGCATAAATCAAATTGCTTCCTGGAATGCTGCTCGAAATTCGTGTAATTGATGCATCAGAAATTTTATGATATGCTGCAGCGTAGAAATTACCCGTTTTCCATCGTGTTTTGTATCCTAATTCAAATGCATTTGTGAATTGCGGACGAAGTGCGGGATTTCCAACTTTTATGATCTCAGCATCATCGTATTTTGGAAAAATTCGGATGTCAACTTCATTGGGGCGATCAACGCGACGATTATAAAAGAAGGAAATTTTACTTGCATCATTTATTTTATAAGCTAAACGAACGGTTGGGAAAGGTTGTGTGTAATGATATCCGTTGCTTTTATAAGTATTGTGATCTGGGTTAACGTTGTATTGCAATTTTACATATTCGACTCTCAAACCAATTTCAGCTTCAATCTTCTTACTTTCATATATGTAATTTCCATACAAAGCAGGAATGATCTCTTTATAAGTTGCCCATCCACCAGCATTGGTGTCTAAGGGAGAATTTAAACCAGGATAAAATTGCATATTTGTTGGGATACCGCGTTGTCTGAACTTCATTCCTGTTTCGAAACGTCCATATTTTAAAGGTTTTATGTAATCTAGATTTACATCCAACACCTGTTCATCAGATAACAGTTTAAAAGCGTCGTGTCCAGTGAAAGTAGGCATGATATTGTCGAAAAAGTACTTTTCATTTTCACGGTGAAAAGTGTAATTAACCCCAGCGTTGATCACATGTCCAACTTGATTGAACTTATGCTGGTAACTAGCGGTTCCCATAACAGTAGTTTTCAATTCGTCTTCTAGAAATTGCCACATTCGATTGCGAACAGTATAATCTTGATTGAAAAATACTTCATCGCCATTGTCCAAAATTTTCTCTGTACCGAACAATCCAGAAACGGTTAAACTGTTTTTACTATTTAGTGTCCAATCAAAACCGGTTTTAATAGTTGCGAAATGGGTATTTCTGTTGCGTTTTAATTGTTGATTGATGATTATACCATCGTCATAGGTACGTGTTGTGAATTCGTTTTTATTTAGTGTTTGAGTGTACAAATAATCACCTTGAAAAAACAGATTAATATTCTTTTTACGGTAATTCAAGGAAATATTCGGATTGATTTTCGGCGTGAATTGATATTGATCTCGGACAGTTGGTAAATTAGCGTTTTTTATCCACAAAGCACCCAAACCGCCAGTAAAACCAACTTTTCCGTTAAAGCCCTCTTGTTTATTTTTCTTATAGATGATATTAATTATTCCAGCGTTCCCATTTGCATCATATTTAGCAGATGGATTGTTAATAATTTCAATTCTTTCAATAGCCGAAGCGGGTATGTTATCGAGTCCTGATTGGTTTCCAAAACCTGTTAAAGCAGTTTGCTTCCCATCAATGAGAACTGTTACTTTATCATTTCCACGCAAATTTATTTTACCATCTTGAACAGTTACTCCCGGTAAATTCTGCATCGTTTGCAAAACAGAGCCACCATTTTGACTAACATTATCTTCAACGGAATATGATTTTTTATCCATTTTCCCATTTATTTCTTCTTGCCGTCCGACAACTGTAACTTCTTTAATTTCTTTCAGGATTGTTTCCATTTCGAAGGTTCCAGCATCCAAATATTCAGAAAGAGAACCAACGAAATAAGCTTTTTGAATTGGAATGTAATTCGGGATTTTAATTTCAATGAGGTAATTTCCCGGTTTTACATTTGACAATTGAAAAAAACCGTCTTCATTCGTAATTGATCCTGTAACAAAC